>CAVLAV010000427.1:0-2001 GCA_963660735.1 bacterium | reverse complement strand
AAAAATGCGGAAAACGAAAGTTTTAACGCGTCAGCGTTAAGTGCCGAATAGCAGTCAGCGTGGCGATCCCCGTGAGTAAAGTGCGCGGCATATACTCCGCCTGTTGTTCCAAGGGATTGCCGAGGTCGTTTCACTTCCTCGCAATGACAAGTAAAAAAAAGTACGTCATATTGAGCGAAAGCGAAATATCCAACCACCAAAGTGAGGAGATTATATGCCGCGTACTTTTTCGAGGGGATTGCCACGCCTGCGGCTTGCAATGACAGGTAATTTCAATACAAAACCTTTATATACAGTTTTCCTTTGCGGCTTTGACCGCACTCTTCGGAAAAAGTAAATCGCCCGTAGCCGCGCGCGGTTACTAAATCGCCGAGTTTTAACTTTTTAGACCCGTCCGAAAATTCCTTGCCGTTTACGAAAACTTTCCCTTGCGCGAAAAGAGCGGAAGCACTTTCTCTCGATAAATTATATACCGAGGAAATGACCGCGTCCGCGCGTTCGGACGCGACCGACACAGTTTTTTCCTTTTTCTCGGTAGCAACGCTGTCGGGCAATTTTTCTACCTCGACGGTTTCCACCGTAACGCTCGCGACTTTTTTAAGTTCGCGCTTTAAATGCTCGCTAATCGTGCTATATACCGCCATATACGCGGTCTTTTCCACTATGAAAATATCGCCGACTTTGCTCCTCTCCACGCCGAGCGCGAGAGTCGCCCCGAGCACGTCGCGGTGAGTAAACGGCTTTGCGAATTTTTCGTTAAGCGGTTTTACATAAAGTATTTTCACGGGGAACTCGGGCGGGTAGAAAAGTAGATTTTCGTCGCCGAAACACGCTATTTTCCGCTCGGTTTCCTCGCCGCCGCCGTAAAATTTAACGGGAAATTTGCCCGCCTCGTATAAAACTTCTTCCTGCTCGGCAAGCGAAAGAAAATCCGTGTAAGTATAAACGTCGCGCGACTGACTTTTAAAAATCAAGTCGCGCGCTCTGCTTTTTATATCATTCATCCTGAATATTTGCTCCGCAGTTTTTGCATTTGCTTTGCCCTTTTTCTATTATACCGCCGCAATACTTGCATCTTACTACTTTTTCGCCGTCCGAATTAGTTTCGGTAGCGCAATTTTCCGCTACTTCCTGCTTTTCCTTGGCGTTTTTGGCGGATTTAACTACCGCAACGCCCAAAACGGCGAGCGTAGCCGCGCCTAAAACCGCGCATATAACGGACAATAAAAATATCGTCTTTTTTAGTTGCGCGTATTCGCCGTCCGCCGAAAGGGGAATATCCTCGTACCCGAAATTTATGGAGTCGGTAATAGGCGTTACGGGTATGCTGTCCACCGCGAAAATAAGGGTCTGCCCCACGGTGAAATTTTTAATTTCTTCCGCAGAGTAAACGCTGTAAGTATACCCCAAAAGTTGGTCGCCCGTGTAGTATTTACCTTCATAATAGTAACTGCCGAAATGCTCCATAGTTAGGCTATACTCGAAGTAATACTTTTTAGCGTCGGAATTGTATTTAACGGCGGTAATTTTGCCCTCTTTTTGGTAGTCGGGGTTTTCCTTGGCGTAATTTATCATAGAGATATAGCGGTTGCGGTCGTAAACTATCGTGTCCAAATCTCCTTTATCCGATTGCAGAGAAATGAAAGCCACAATAAAAATAAATCCTACGACCAACGCCGCCGAAAGCAAACCGCGCACCGCGTTGCTTGCTTTAAGCGGAAGATAATATCTTCTTCCGAAAAACCAAAAAACCATAGGGCGGCTGTAACGCGCGGAGTTTCCGTTTGACGAACCGCCTCGCCAACCTCCGCCACCACCGCCGAAGTGGCTGCCGCCGCCACCGCCTGCTCCGTGTCCGCTTGGCATATTTTTACTCCTTTATCCTAATAAACTTGTGTGAAAACCTTAAATTTTAATGTCATTGCGAGGCACGAAGTGCCGTGGCAATCCCTTGGAATAAAGTACGGAGTATATGCCGCGTACTTTTTCAGGGGGATTGCC
>CAVLAV010000426.1:0-2013 GCA_963660735.1 bacterium | reverse complement strand
TGCCTGGGTAAAGGAAAAATGCAGACCCGACTTCGATAAAAACCCCGAGGAATTGCAAAAGACTCCCGCTCAAGAGGAAAAGGACTGGGAATTCACCGCTAAAATGGCGTGCATTATAAAAGATTTGTTCAACGGCAACAAACGCCTTCCCAAGGGCAGAGAAGAAGAAATGGTGGGACATAACGCGATTGTCGGCGGTTTCCAAGGACAAAGACAATGGACGGACTTTTATCCCAACTGCGACTTCCCCGAGAGTATTCTCAACTCCTCGTTCGACTGGAACGGCGCGCGCGAACCCTATATTTTGGGTACGGAAAACGACACGCTCAACGCAACGAGTATGCTCTTTATGAAACTTCTGACGGGTAGGGCGCAGATGTTTGCCGACGTTCGTACTTACTGGTCGGGCGATTCGGTTAAGCGCGTAACGGGTTACGAGTTGGAAGGACACGCCAAAGAGGCGGACGGCTTCATTCACCTTATAAACTCGGGCGCGTGCTGTGTGGACGCTTGCGGCGAGGTTAAGGACGAAAACGGCAACGCCGTTATGAAAAAATGGTGGGAAGTTACCGATAAAGATATCGACACTATGATGAACGCCACCACCTGGCCGTATGCGGATTTAGGATATTTCCGCGGCGGCGGCTATTCTTCGAGATTCGTAACGCGTGCGGAAATGCCCGCCACTATGATAAGACTTAACCTTATAAAGGGTTTAGGTCCCGTATTGCAGATAGTCGAGGGTTGGACGGTTAAACTGCCCGACGAAGTTACCGATAAACTCTGGAAGAGAACGGACTACACTTGGCCGTGCACTTGGTTTGCACCGAGAGTAACGGGCGAGGGCGCGTTCAAATCGGCTTACGACGTAATGAACAACTGGGGTGCGAACCACGGCGCGATTTCCTACGGACATATCGGCGCGGATTTGATAACTATGTGTTCTATGCTCCGCATACCCGTATGTATGCACAACGTAGACGAAAAGGATATTTATCGTCCCGCCGCCTGGAACGCTTTCGGAATGGATAAAGAAGGTCAGGACTACCGTGCTTGCGCGGCTTACGGACCTATGTATAAAAACGTAAGATAAACATAAAATAAGCCCAAAAGCGGGCGAGGGAAAATATTTTTCCCTCGCCCGCTTTTTTATTTTTTTAACGATAAGGCTATCGAGGAGGTTTTCAACTCGGAATCTGAAATATGGGCAAATTACCGAATATAGTTTTAAGTGGTCGGTTTTACGCAAGTTTTTTATTATTTTGGTTGATTCTTTTTTTAAGATACGGTATAACTGTATTGATCATTAAAGACAGATTAGCAAAAGAGAACTCTTTAATTTAAAAGAAGGGTGCTGTCTACAAAGGAGAAAGATGAAAATAGTTTTTAAAGGCGAGTTGTCGCCCGTTTGCAAAACACAGATTATAAAAAGGGGCAGGAAATTTAATAAAATAATAATAGCGTCGGCTATTTTTTCTGTTGTCGGTACAGGGTTATATATACTTGGTTTTGTTTACAATAATCCTCTTGTTCTATATTTAGGTAGACCGATGTTTGCTGTGGCGGGCGTAATGGCGCTAATTTTTTTGATAATTACAAAACAAAAAGGCAGAAACACGATGCAGTGTTTCCCGAAACAAATAACTATAAACGATGACAATATCGAACTCTTGGGGGAGATGAATGATAATTGCTATTCCAGAAAATTGCGGGACGTAAAGAGAGTAACCGAAACGGAAACGAGTTACGTATTTGATTTCCGTTTACCATATGACGTAAATTACGTTTGTCAAAAAGATTTGATTACGGAAGGGACGGTAGAGGAATTCGAGAAGTTATTTGACGGTAAAATTGTTAAAGAAAGTCATAAATGCAAATAATCCGAATAACCGTAACGTACACGGTTAAGTTTTTTTACGTTTTATTTTATATTTAAACTTTTTTTTAATGATACGCCTTGCGAAAAGATTTGACCTCACTCATTTTTTTACGCATACGCCTATACTTATAAAT
>CAVLAV010000425.1:0-2020 GCA_963660735.1 bacterium | reverse complement strand
ATATGTCAGATTACTTCATTTGCGATTACCATACATATATTATATGTGTATTGCGCATATTTGTCAATGTGTTTTTCGTAATTTTGGTAAAATAAATTTAATGAATTACGGTGTTTATTTTAAAAAAGCCCGCCACGATAGCGGTTATTCTCAAAAAGAGGTAGCAAACAAGTTGCATATTCATCAATCTAACGTGAGCGATTGGGAAAACGACGTTTCCCGCCCCGAATATGAAAAACTCGTTGCGCTTGCCAAACTATACGACGTAAGCCTGTACGACCTACTCGGCGTGCCTGACGAGGAACGATTTTAAAAAATAAAAAAACGGTTTCGTTTTACAACGAAACCGTTTTTAACGTTTTAGACGCTATTGACGCAAAGACGGTATAATGGGTAATGCGATAGTTCGGTGGGATATTTCGCTTGCGCTCAATATGACGCACTTTGTTTGGGGGATTGCCGCGGTCGCTACGCTCCCTCGCAATGACGTTAAATTTTATGCTTTTGACACAAGTCTGATATAAAAATGCGGCGGTTGACGAAAGTCAACCGCCGCATTCTTTATTAAATTCAATCTTTCATATCCGAAATTTGCTTTTGGCAAAGCGCGATAAAATCTTCTATCTTCATTTTGCCTATATCGCCTTCGTTTCTTCTGCGAACGGCTACCTCGCCGCTTTCAGCCTCCTGTTCGCCGACGACCAGCATATACGGTATACGCTCGAGTTGAGCGTCCCTTATCTTTTTGCCTATCTTTTCGGAACGAACGTCCTTTTCGGGGCGCAAACCTGCGTCGAAAAGTTTTTGATATACTTGCTCCGCATAAGCCTCGCTCTTTTCGGAAACGTTCATTACGCGGACTTGTACGGGCGATAACCAAAGCGGAAATTTACCCTCGTAATGCTCTATCAAAATGCCGATAAACCGCTCTATAGAGCCGAATACCACGCGGTGGATCATTATAGGTCTATGCTTTTCGCCGTCCTCGCCGATATACTCCGCATTAAACCTTTGCGGAAGTTGGAAATCGAGTTGGATAGTTCCGCACTGCCAAGTCCTGCCGATAGAGTCGGTAAGGTGGAAGTCGATTTTCGGTCCGTAAAACGCGCCGTCGCCCTCGTTGATAACGTACTTTAAATGCATTTCGTCAAGAGCCTCTTTAAGCGCGGAAGTTGCCTGCTCCCAGTCCTCGTCGCTCCCCATACTGTCTGCGGGACGAGTGGAAAGTTCTACGTGGTACTTAAACCCGAAAAGCGAATACACCTCGTCTATAAGCCTTACCACGCCCTTTATCTCGGAAGTGATTTGGTCGGGAGTCATAAATATATGCGCGTCGTCCTGAGTAAAGCATCTTACGCGCATAAGTCCGTGCAACTGCCCCGATTTTTCGTGTCTGTGAACGAGTCCGAGTTCGCCTATACGCATAGGCAAATCCTTATAACTATGCGGTTCGAGTTTATAAATAAGCATACCGCCCGGGCAGTTCATAGGCTTAATAGCGCAGTCCTCGCCGTCGATTTTGGTGGTATACATATTATCCTTGTAATGATCCCAGTGGCCAGAAGTTTCCCACAAAGAACGGTTTAAAATTATGGGAGTGGAAACTTCCACGTAACCCTCGCGGCGGTGAATTTTGCGCCAGTAGTCGATAAGAGTGTTACGAAGAGTCATTCCGTTAGGCAAAAAGAACGGAAATCCCCTGCCCTCGTTAAGAAGCGCGAAAAGTTTGAGTTCCTTACCGAGTTTGGTATGGTCGCGCTTTTTAGCCTCTTCGAGCATCGTAAAGTAAGCGTCCATATCGGCTTTTTGGGGGAACGCCGTGCCGTAAATACGGGTGAGCATTTTATTCTTTTCGTCGCCGCGCCAGTATGCGCCCGCAAGCGAAGTGAGTTTAAACGCCTTTATAAGCCCCGTGCGCGGAAGGTGCGGTCCGCGGCAAAGATCGGTAAAATCGCCTTGCTTATAAAAAGATATAACCGAGTCTTCGGGCAAATCTTTAATAAGTTGCACTTTGTAAGGT
>CAVLAV010000424.1:0-2025 GCA_963660735.1 bacterium | reverse complement strand
TCCCTGCGTGGCTCTTCTCACGGTGTAAATATTCATTTTATTAGTGCCGTAGCCGATTATACCGCGCATACCCGCAGTACCGAATTCGAGTTCCGCGCCGAAAGCGTATTCTATCGCCTTATCGTCGCCTTCCATAGATTTGAGTTCTTTAAGTCCTTCGTCGCAAAGATAAGGACTCGTGAGCCAGTTATCGTAACTTACTTTATAATCCATTTTCGGTTTCCCTCCGTTTTACGGTATATAGTATAATCTTTTTAAACGCGATTGTCAAAAAAATACGGGCAAAAACGCAAAATAATAAGTCGATTATGCTCAAATTAAACAAAAAGCGTTTACTTTTTATCGTAAAAATGGTAAAATACGAGTATGAAAGATATAGTAGTGAGCGTAATTACGCCCGTTTTTAACGAACAGGAAAGTTTACCCGTCTTTTTTAAGCGCGTAACCGCGATTATGGAAAGCACGGGCGAGCCTTACGAAATAATCGCCGTAAACGACGGAAGCAAGGATAAAAGCGCGGAAATTATACGCGAGCATTGCAAAGCCGACCCGCGAATTAAAACCGTGGAATTTTCGCGCAATTTCGGGCAACAAGCCGCGTTTTTGTGCGGACTTGAATACTGCTCGGGCAAATGTACGATACTGATCGACGCCGACCTGCAAGACCCGCCCGAATTATTCCCCGAAATGCTTAAAAAATGGCGCGAGGGTTACGAGGTAGTACACGGCGTGAGAAAGGTGCGCAAAGGCGAAACTTTTTTTAAAAAACTCACCTCGAAAGCCTTTATGCACGTTCTTTCGAGTTCCTCGGGCATAAAGTTACCCAACAATTCGGGAGAATTCAAGTTGTACGACCGCAAAGTGATAGACGCGGTTTTATCCCTGCCCGAACGCAGCAGGTATCTGCGTATTCAGACGGCCTTCGTCGGATTTAAAGAAGCGTTCGTCGAATTCGACCGCTCCGAACGCGAACTCGGCAAAACGAAATTCACTCTTAAAAAGATGCTTAAAACCGCCGAGGCGGGAATTATCCCGTACAGCAAAAAGCCGCTTACGCTGCCGCTCAAACTTGGCGTAACGTTTAATATCTGCTCTATCACGGCGTTTATCGTATTTATCGTGCTTGCCGCAACCGGCAACGCGTTACCCCTTACGGCGTGGTTTTTCCCCTCGCTCGGGTTATGTACTTCCCTTACGCTTATCGCGTTAGGCGTGGCGGGCGTATATCTCGGTTACGCTTACGACGAAGTAAAGCACCGCCCGATTTATATCGTTCGCGAAAAAATAAACTTTGGAGAAACTGCCGATGGTGAGCATAGGTAACGACTGGGACGAGGTTTTAAAAGACCTTTTTAAAAGCGAAAATTATCTTAAAATACGCGAATTTTTAAAAAAAGAGTATTCCGAGCATATAATTTACCCCTCGGCTTACGACATATTCAACGCGTTTAAACTTACGCCGTATTCCGCCGTGAAAGCCGTGATTTTGGGGCAAGACCCCTACCACGAACCCGGACAGGCGCACGGACTTTGTTTTTCGGTTAAAGACGGGGTTAAGTTGCCGCCGTCGCTCGTGAATATTTACAAGGAAATCAAGACCGACCTCGGCATAACCGAGCCGCAAAGCGGGGATCTGACGAAATGGGCGGAGCAAGGCGTTTTGCTTTTAAACACCACCCTTACAGTAAGGCGCGGCGCGGCAAACTCGCACAAGGACTGCGGTTGGACGCAGTTTACCGACGAGGTTATAAAATTGCTCGCCGCAAGAGAAAAGCCTATGGCGTTTATTCTTTGGGGCGCTAACGCCCGTAGTAAAAAGGCGTTTATCGACGGTAAAAAGCACCTTATTTTAGAGAGCGCACACCCAAGCCCCCTATCCTGTTACAACGGATTTTTCGGCAGTCGCCCGTTTTCCAAAACAAACGAGTTTTTATCGTCGAACGGCGAAACGCCTATAAACTGGGATTTGAATTAACGAGACTATTCACTTTGGTCGTGGGATATTTCGCTTGCGCTCAATATGAC
>CAVLAV010000423.1:0-2031 GCA_963660735.1 bacterium | reverse complement strand
GATATTACACCATACACCGAATACGTTGAAACATTGAAAGCCTTGTTCGATAATGCGCAGGGAGAAGAGATAGAAGAAAAGGAAATAATATATCCTCCGTATTCGCCCGAAAATTTCTTAAACGATGTATATATGTCCGAAGACGAGTATAATACGCTTGTTCAGTTGGTTTCGGCAAAAAAGAACGTAATTTTACAAGGTGCGCCGGGAGTCGGAAAAACTTTTGCGGCAAGACGACTCGCATACTCTATGATGGGTGTTCAGGATTCTGAAAGGGTAATGATGATTCAGTTCCATCAGAGTTATTCTTACGAAGACTTTATTATGGGATATCGTCCGACTGAAAACGGCGGATTCGTTCTGAAAAAAGGTCCTTTCTATAATTTCTGCAAAAAAGCAGAAAGCGATAGCGATAACGACTATTTCTTCATTATAGACGAGATAAATCGCGGCAATCTCAGCAAAATTTTCGGTGAGTTGTTTATGCTCATAGAAACGGACAAACGAGAAAAAGTTAAACTGCAACTTTTGTATTCAGACGAAAAGTTTTCGGTTCCTAACAACATTTACATAATCGGAATGATGAATACAGCAGACAGAAGTCTCGCAATGCTCGATTATGCACTCAGAAGAAGATTTGCTTTCTATGAGATGAAACCAGGTTTTGAAAGCGAAAAGTTTATCGAATATCGGATGAACCTTAATAATCCTAAGTTCGATAGACTAATCAACACTGTTGAATCGTTAAATAATGCTATTGCTTCAGATGATGCATTAGGCGACGGATTCAAAATCGGACATAGTTACTTCTGCAACATAAAAGAAATAACCGACGCAAGATTGTCAAATATAGTCGAATACGAACTTATTCCCATGTTAAAGGAATATTGGTTCGACGAGCCCGCCAAAGTGAAGGATTGGAGCAATCTGTTAAGGAGTGCGATTAAGTGATACCTGTCAGAAACATATATTATATGTTATCTTACGCCTTTCAGATATTGAACGAAAACGGATATTCCGATATCGCGACGGAAAATTTTAGTAACGCGGCGGAATTATTTGCCGCAATTTTGTCAAAGGGTATTTCTGTTCAACTGAAGCGCGGATTAAATAAGGATTATATTGAAATAAGCGAGCCATTATCCTCGATAAAAGGCAAAATAGACGTTTCGGATTCGATAAAAACACGAAGCATAATGAAGTCTCGGCTCGTATGTTCTTACGATGATTTTTCGGAAAACAGTTATTTCAATCGTATATTGAAAACGACAGTGTTTTTGTTGTTGAAAACAGACATTTCCAAAGCAAGAAAGAAAGAGCTGAAAAATCTGATGATGTTCTTTTCAAATGTTGACTTGCTGGATATACACACTATCGATTGGCGTATCAGGTATAATAAAAATAACAAGTCATATCACTTGCTTTTATCAATTTGCAATCTGGTTATAAAAGGACTCTTGCAGACGCAAGCCGACGGAACTACAAAGCTTATGACTTTTCTCGACGAGCAAAGGGAATGTCGCTTGTACGAAAAATTTATTCTGGAGTATTATCGTAAGCATTTTCCGATGTTATCGGTTAATCCGGAACAGATCGCATGGCAACTTGATGACGAAGAACATGGAATGCTACCGATAATGCAATCGGACATTATGTTGCGCAAAGAAAACCATATTCTGATTATAGACGCAAAATATTATTTACACAATACGCAGGAACAATATGGGATTCATACTTTACACTCCGCTAATTTGTATCAGATTTTTACGTATGTAAAAAACAAAGAATATGAATTAAGAGATAAAGAACATAAGATTTCTGGTATGTTGCTATATGCGAAAACGGATGAAAGCGTTCAGCCCGACAATTCATATGTTATGAGCGGAAACAGAATATCAGTAAAAACGTTAGACCTTAATTTGCCGTTTGAAGAAATATCTCAGCAACTAAATTCTATTGTTGTAAACGAGTTTACGGAAATAAATATATAAGAGACCGGGAAAAATTGAGATGTATTACAAAGGACGTGAT
>CAVLAV010000422.1:533-2035 GCA_963660735.1 bacterium | reverse complement strand
TCGCGATGACATAGTAATTTAAGTTCACTACGACTTTTGTAAGGTTTTATCGTGTACAACTGCAACGATACCTCGATATTACTCTTCTTCGTCCTCTTCGGGAAGGTCTACGTTGTGATAAACGTCCTGAACGTCGTCTTGTTCCTCGAATGCGTCGAGCATTTTGCGGAAGGTTTCAGTCTGATGCTCGTCGAGAGTTACTTTATCGTTAGGTATCATCATAACCTCCGCCTCGTAGAAATTATAATTTTTGCCTTCGAGATATTTTCTTACAGCAGAGAAATCTGCAGGGGCGGTTCTTATTTCAAAGGAATCGTCGCAAGTGATAACGTCCTCCGCGCCCGCCTCGAGAGCGTCTTCCATAACGCCGTCCTCGGTCATTTCGGGAGTGCGTTCTACGACTATAACGCCCTTATTATCGAACATATAGCCTACCGAACCCGTAGTACCCATATTGCCGCCATACTTGGAGAATATGTGTCTTACGTCGCCGCCCGTCCTGTTTTTATTGTCGGTAAGCGTGGCTACTATAACCGCGCTGCCGCCTACGCCGTAACCTTCGTAAGTAAGATTTTCGTAGTTTACGCCGTTAAGTTCGCCCGCCGCTTTGGCAATACTGCGCTTAATGTTGTCGTTAGGCATATTAGCCGCTTTGGCTTTGGCTATAACGTCGGCAAGTTTGCTGTTGGTGTAGGGGTCGGGATTGCCCTTTGCCGCAACGGCAAGTTCTCTTCCGATTTTGGTAAATATTCTACCCTTAACCGCGTCGGTTTTTGCTTTTTTATTTTTAATGTTTGCCCATTTGCTATGTCCTGACATAGTATTCTCCTTAAATTAAAGACTTGTTTTTACCCTCGGTAAGTTCGTAAAGCGTAACCGCAAGCGAAATTGCCGCGTTTAAACTTTCCGAGTTTTTACTCATAGGAATTTTTACCGTATATTTTGCGCTTTCACGAGCCTCTTCGCTTACGCCGTTGCCCTCGTTACCTACCACGAGGCAGTATTTTTGTGGCGGAGTGAACGAAAACACGCTTTCGCCGCGCATATCCGCAACTATCAACGGAATATCGCCGAGAAATTTTTTCGCCGAATTAAAATCGCAAGTGCGGATATTCACGTGAAATATTCCGCTCATAGACGAGCGCACGGCTTTGGGCGAATACGGGTCGCAACAATTTACGGCGAAAATATCACTTACGCCTACGGCAACTGCGGTACGAATTATAGTACCCATATTGCCCGGGTCTTGTAAACCGTCCAAAAGAACGCTGACCGAGCCTATTTCGGAAGAAAATTCCTCGTCGCGCGCGATAACCGCCAAAACGCCCTGCGGCGTAACCTCGTCCGACAAATAGGAAAACACCCCGTCGGAAACGGTTATGACTTCGGCTGTACCGAGCGAAAAATCGACCTGCGCGCTTTCGGACAAAACTACCGTTTTTACCGTTTTACCCGCGGCAAACGCCTCGCGGAGCATTTTTTTGCCCTCTACGATATATAAT
>CAVLAV010000422.1:0-523 GCA_963660735.1 bacterium | reverse complement strand
CCGCTTTCCTTACGCGCCTTTTTATTTTTCAGCGAGTTTACGAAACTTACGGTTTTATTGCTTTTTGAGGTTATAATCATAATAAATAAAGGGGTGCGAAAATCTAAACTTTTCACAGCCCCTTCGTCGGTTTAATTAGTTGAGTTTAGCCTTTGCGGTTTCGGTCAAAGCCGTGAAACCCGCGGCGTCGTTTACAGCCATATCCGCAAGGACTTTTCTGTTAAGGTCGATACCCGCAACTTTAAGACCGTGCATAAACGTGCTGTAAGACATACCGTTCATACGGCAAGCCGCGTTTATTCTCGCTATCCAAAGTTTACGGAAATCTCTCTTTTTAGCCTTTCTGCCTACGTAAGCGTAAGCAAGGGATTTCATAACGGCTTGTCTTGCGACTCTGTAAAGTTTGCTCTTTGCTCCAAAGTAACCTTTGGAAAGTTTCATTATCTTTCTACGCTTTTTAACGGCGTTTACACCTCTTTTAATACGCATATCCGCTATTCTCCTTTATTACGCTTTGTAAGGT
>CAVLAV010000421.1:0-2041 GCA_963660735.1 bacterium | reverse complement strand
TCGTAAGCGTTACTGCAACGGAAGACGCCGAGGCTACGGCTACTCTTACGGACGGCGAAGTGAACGGAAACTATGCAAAAACGGGTACGTTCTACTTCGGCTCGGCAAATACTTCGAAAAAAGTCGTCGGTACAATTAACGGCGGCAACTATACAAAGAACATCACTACCGAACAGGGCGGCGCGTTTACGGTGAAAGGCGGCGCGGTTTTGACGTACAATGCGGGCAAAATATCCGATAATAGCACTAAAAAAGGCTACGGCGCGGGTATTGCCGTTTTGAAAGACGACGACGTTGCAAGCACTTTGGAACTCAACTTGGAGCGTTCGGCAATTTACGACGAGATATACCTTGCAAAGGGCGAATGTATCGAACTTACGAATATCGTAAAGGAAGACAGCGTGATTTACGTTTCGCTCGCTACGGATTTTGAGAGCGGCGCAACGGTAGTAAAAGCAAAGGACGACACAAACGTAAACGTTACGAAATACTACGCGATGTTTACTATCAGTCCCGATTCTCCCAAAACAAGCACGGGATTAAAAACCGCTACCGACAACAATACGATTATCGAAGGCGCAACGGCGGCTTACTACCAGAAAGCCGACGGGACGACGGTGGTTTCGGACACTCTTTCCGCCGCAATTACGGGCGCGGCGGCGGTATCCGCGACAACGGGCAAAACCGTGGACGTGGTGCTGCTCGGCAACCCCACGCTTGACGCGCAAGTTACCATAAGTACCGCTTCCAAAGTGCGTATCGTAGGGAAAGCGGGCATTAAATCTACGATTAACGTCAGCGGAGCTGCTAAGAACGGCAGTAGTTCCGCGTCGGGCTGGATCGTGTTAAACAACGCCGAAGCGCAGTTGACGTTTAAGGGAATAACGATTGACGGCGGTTCGGGCGAAAACGCAAAGCCGACCGCGGCGGGAAGCAAGTCTCACAGCGTCTTTTTATGTGTAACAAGCGGTAAAGCCGTGCTTGAAAGCACGGTGATTCAAAATTATTTGAGCGGATATACGGCTACCGATTACGTTTGCTCCGTAGTGAGAGCGACGGGCGAAAATTCTTATTTCGAGATGAACGGCAATTCCGAGATAAAGTATAATACCGTCACAATAGTCAACAACAACACAAATTCTGAAAATTTCGGCGTAATTCGCTTGGAAAACGGCGCGACGTTCACGATGAACGGCGGTAAAATTTACGACAATAATAAAGTAAACAGTACTTCCGGCAATCCGAACGGTTACGGCTGCGCCATAAACGCAACGGGCGGGGCGAAACTTTATTTCAACGGCGGCGTTATCGAAAACAACGGCGAGGCGGCTCCCGTGCTGAACAACATGGTTTCGGCTACAAAAGCCTACGCTACGGGCGGTTTGTATCTCTACAACCCGGGCGTGATCGTCATGGGCGAAAATTTCGAGTGCGGCGACGTTATTTGGTTGCAAAACGCAAGCAACTTTACGGGCGATTGGACTCTGACCCCTAAAAAGCGGGTTACTTTCCGCCGCGTTGCGGACATTGCCTATAATGCGGCGAGCGGAACGAACCAGCCGATGATAACGCTTAACAACGGCAGAACGCTCACCGCAAAAAACGTAACCTTTAACGGCGGCTACGTTCTCAATACTTACACTAGTAGTAATACGAACGGACATAACACCGCGTCTATGTTGTACGTTACCAACGGTACGTTCAATCTCGGCAGCAACGTTATTCTGGAATGTGCCGTGGCTTCTCAAAAAGACAGTCATCGCGGTAGCGCGGTTACGGCAAACGGCGCGAACGCCGTTCTGAATATGGACGGCGTTACTCTGCAATACAACGTTTGTTCGATGTATTATGAATACTATTCCTATACTTATTATTCCTACGGCAAGGGGTATACCGGTTATCGGTACAGATCCGACTATTATGCTGCGGCTCCGGTAGCCGTTATCGGCAAAGCGAGCGCGAAGATCGAAAACACAGGCTTTACGAACAACGGAAAAGTAAAAGACGGAGCAAGTTGTACGTTTACGAACAACGATACCTA
>CAVLAV010000420.1:0-2048 GCA_963660735.1 bacterium | reverse complement strand
AAGAAAAGCATTCCGGCTTGAATGCTTTTCCAGTCAATTATTATTGTAACAGGAGTAAAGAAAGATGAGTAAAGTAAAAGTAAATTGTTAGTTGCTTTAACGCTCGCGTTCTGCGTTTGTCTGTCCGTCTTTGCTTTCGGTAACATTACCGTCCGTGCAGACGAGCAAGCCGTAGAAAGCACCGTAACTATGCTTGGCGGCGCGTCCATAAGGCTCGACGAATACTCGGGTATTAAATTCACCGCTAAAATCAGCGGCTATAACGCCGAGGACGAAGATACCTCTTACGGTATGATAATTATGCCTTACGACTTCGTAGGCAAGTATATTACGGACGATACCGCCTATCACGCTAATTTAAACGAAAAAGGCGTTAAATACCTCGACCGTATCTGCACTCCGTTTAAGTTTAACGAAGAATATTTTATAAACTACACTATGGTAGATATAAAATATTCCAACTACACTCGCGAATTTATAGGCGTGGCGTATAAAAAGGTCGGCGACGAATACACTTACGCAACCACCACCAAGGCTAACAACGCGCGTTCGGTTTTGCAGGTTGCTTTGCTTGCCAAGGAAGACACGGAAAAATTTGACGAGTATACCGACGAGCAAAAAGCGATTATCGAAAAATTCATTACTTATTCTTCGGTAGTAGGCGAAACCGTAATTGCCGACGATTTTGCAAGCGGCTCGCTTTCCGAATGGGATAATTATTCCGCGGCGGCTGACAGATACCTTACCGTAAACGGTAAAAACGGAGAAATTGCGATAAAAACCAAGCAATCGTTTACCGATATTACGGAAATTAGTTACGACCTTAGAGTCAGCGTTGAAAATATGTGGACGGGTTTAACTTTTAAAGGTGCATACGATGCCCTTTACCTTTGTCGCGCTACGGGCTTTGATTGCAACGTTGTAAGCGGTACGAGTAAAAGGCAGAGTGCTTGGGTGAGTGGTACACTTTAAAGTACGAAATAACGAGTGAAACTACGGGTGCGTTTTTCGTTGCAAAGCGCGGTGAAACTCTTGAAAAAGTCGGCGATTTTACTTATACCGTAAGCGGCGGTTCGCTTAAAAACGGGCAAGTCGCTTTCAGTACGGCAAACGTTGCCGAGCCTTCGTTCGACATAGATAATTTTGTCGTTAAACATTCGGGTGGTACTACAACCGAAACTTTCGACTCGGCGAATAGTATTGCCGATACCGTATTCAGCACCGTTAGCGTATCTTCCGTAGAAGTTGATCCTCCCGTATCCACGGGAAAATTACTTGTAAATTCAGGTAAATATTTCAAGAGAGTTGCGGGCGGTAACGGTTTAAACCAAGAAAACGCTTTTATCAGAACGCGTAAAATCTTTAGTGAAATTACTTCCGTCAGTTATAACCTTCGTATAAAATCGGGTGCGGGGTGGAGTACCATTACTATGCACAATAGCAACGTTTACGCCGGACCGATATTCATATATAACGACCATATTGAGCCTTACGGCGGCGGAAGTTTGTTTAACGTTGACGGCGAGAGTGTGAACAGGTTAAGCGTTGATTTCGGGTCTTGGACTACGATAAAACTCGTTCCGCTCGGCGTTGCCACGGACGGAAGTGAAAGCGCGGATATTTTCGTGGGTGCGGTAAACGGTACTCTTACGAAAATAGGCTATTTAAAGGTTTATAGCGATAAACTTGCGGGTTGTCCCGTTTCAAGCGGTTCGCCTACGTTTACCACTAACAGTTGTACGGGTAGCGGCGAAGTCAACGTTGCAAATATAACGGTAACTTATAAGGAAAACGACGAAGATAAAGTCGTTACCGAAAATTTCACCGAAGATTACGTTCTTCAAAGTAATGGGCATATAGACTGGGAACACGTATTTACTATAAAATACGATAACGAGGCATTTTACCTTTCCGAATTTAGTTCCGCAACCGATTATGCCGTAACGGGTAATATCATAGCAAAGGATGCTATTGCGGGCGGAAGTGGTATGACGGATGATAGCGCGATTATAGGCGTTTATAAAGTCAAATATATAAACGGTTCTGGT
>CAVLAV010000419.1:0-2058 GCA_963660735.1 bacterium | reverse complement strand
GCGTCTTTCCGTTTTCGTAGTCAAAAGTCCCCTTATCCTTTTTGCACGAGGCAAGAGTGCACGCGGCAAGCATCGCCGCAAATAAACAAATACAAACTAAAAACTTTTTCATTATAACTTCATCCTTTAACGAAAGTAGACCCTCACAGATAGATCTTCAAAACACCGTCGTAGACCTCGAAAGCCAAATCTCCGTCCACGCAATGAGCGGTTATAAGAGTATTCGTAAAATACGCATTTGAAACGGATAGAATATCCAACCACGCTTTGCGTGTGCCGATAAACGTTATTTCTTCAAGTTGTAAACACCAACTTAGCGCGTCTTGTTCCATCAAGTTAATATTACCCCTTAAAGTTATCTTTGTAAGCGAATTGCAAGACTCAAAAGTTCGATATTTTATTTCCTGTAAATTTACGGGCAAATCTACGGTCGTAAGCGAAGAACACTCGCAAAACGCCTCCTCGCCTATACTAACGACGGAACTCGGCAAAATTACGGTTTTCAAACTATTGCATTTCGCAAACGCTCTGTTCCCTATTTCGGTAAGAGTTTGCGGAAAACTCACGGTTTCAAGGTTCGGACACCCCCTAAACGCACCCGCGCCTATGGTTTTTAGTCCGTCGGGCAAAATTACGGTTTTAAATTTACAACCCGCAAACGCCGCGTCGTCAATACTCGTTACTCCGCTTGGCAGCGTATAGACTTCCACCCCGTCAAAGCAACCCGCAAAAGCACTCGCACCTATGCTCTTTACAGACGGCATCTCGATACTCGTAAGTTTTGCGCAGCCGCTAAATGCGCTGCTCCCCATGCTCGTTACCGACGGCATATTTATACTCGCGAAGTACCAACTGCAATCTTCAAACGCGGAATCTCCCACGCGCGTAACGGACGGCATATCTATACTCTCAAGCCCTTTGCAGCCTTTAAACGCCGCTCTTTCTATAATTTTTACGCTATCGGGCAGAACGACGGTATCTATTTCCAAAAATTCCTCGAACGCGCTCGGACCTATCATAACACACCCGTCCCGAACGCGAACGTCCTTAACGAAAGTGCCTTCCGCCGTTTTCTTTTTCCCCTTCATAAGGACGGCGTATTTATTGCTTTTAGTACCGAGATAGTAACCTGTTTCGTCCTCCGCCGTATACAGTTTTTCGCAACTCCAAAACGCTCCGCTTCCGAAGTAAGTAACGGTGTCGGACAGAGTCATATCCGCAAGCGAACTGCACCAGTGAAACGCCTCGTCGCCTATATATTCTAAACTATTGCCGAAAGTTACGCTTTTAAGCGACGTGCAATCTAAAAAAGCCTGATTGCCTATACTCGTGAGCGAATCGGACAACGCCGCCGTTTCGAGCGACTCGCAACAATAGAACGCCCCCTCTCCCACGGTCTTTACCCCGCTTGGCAGGGTAACGCTCTTAATTACCGGAAGATCGCTATCGCCGTGGTATCGTTTTTTATTGTTGAAAGCGTAACGACCTATAACCTCGCAATCTTCGTGGACGGTTATATTTTCCGTTCCGTAATCGACTTTTAAAAGATATCTGAATTCGTTTTCGGGCGAACCTAAATAGTAGCCTTTATCGTAAGTTGAAAACGACAGTTTTTGCCCGTCAAACGCGTCGAAACCTATATCTTCGATTCCTCCGGGTAAAACAACTTCTTCCAACGACCAGCAAGATGAAAACGCGCCCGTTCCTATTCTTTTAACTGATTCGGGAATCGTAACGATCTTTAACGAATTGCAAGAATAAAACGCCTCGTTTCCAATACTCGTAAGCGCGGACGGCAAAGTTATGCTTTCAAGCGACCTGCAATAATAAAACGCCCCCTCGCCGATACTCGTAATCGTAGACGGCAAAGTTACGCTTTTAAGCGATCTGCAATCGTTGAATAACGCTCTGCCGATACCCGTTACTGGCACGCCTTTATATTCGGACGGAACGACGAATTCGGTAAAATCCTTAAACCAAACTTCGCTGCCTCGTTCTACCACGTACCCGTCGGACGCTTCGTCGTAAGTAAATTTAAGCGGTTTACTACCCTTAAGC
>CAVLAV010000418.1:0-2059 GCA_963660735.1 bacterium | reverse complement strand
ACTATACCAATCGTATTCTTGCGGCGGAAGAAAGCATGCTTTCTACCTTGCAGACCAACGGTATAAACGCAATAGACCAAAAAGCGCAGGAAATTTATAACGCAGCGAAAAAGGCTGCCGCCGTTGCCGCTCTTGACGAATTGGAACCGTACATCAGATTGGTTGAACCCGTAACGATTACGGCGGATAACTATTCCGTGCTGAACGGTTTGATTGTCGAAGCGACAAACGCTTTGAACGAATATAAAGCGGCTGTCGGCGATAGTTATTCTGCATTGTCCAACGAAGGCAATATTGAAAAAGCACAAGCTCGCCTTACCCTTTACGACATGGCAGTTGCCAAAGCGAACGAATTGGAAACAGAATTGTGGACTATCGTCGGCGATATTACCGATACAGGAGTTCTTGAATACGTAAAGGGCAAACTCACCGAAGCATTGCCCGATCTGAAAGCCGAATTGTTGGCGCAAACCGTCGAAAGTTCGCTCAACAGTTATTTCAGCGCCAATATAGCAAAACTCGGAAGTATTGCAAAAGAGGCGGAAGTCGAATATCTCAACAATCGGTTGACTTCGGCGCTTGAAAAACTCGACGCTTACCTTGAACCTTCGTCGCTTACTCAAAACAATTTAAGCAACGTTACAAGATTGCTTCAAAAAGCAACCCAAGCCAAGACCGCAGTCGACGACAAAGCGGAGACTTACGGTATATCGCCGGAGTATTCCGAGAAATTGACGAATATCGATACCGTACAAAGCAACATCGACTTGTATAGTAAACGCGTAACATATATAGCTACGATTGACGAGTACTATAAAGAACAGGTGGCTTCTCTTACGGACGCGGACGCGATAAACGCTTCCTACGAAGCGTATAAAACGGCTGTCGACAAGATTAAGGCTTCCGACAACGAAAACGCTATGAAAGCGGCTTGTGAAAACGGTAAGGTAACCATCGACAATGCGATTGCGGCGGCAGTCGCCAAGTTGAGAAAGCAAGAGGCTTCCGACGCCCTTGACGACGCACTCGTTAAGTTACAGTCGGCGATTACGTCGGTAAGCAAGTACAACAGTGCGGATTCCGTGAACGAAAACAATGCGGAAGACGTAAGAAAATTTATCAACGCAGCGTATACCGCCGCCGAAAATTATAACGCGGCTGTCACGACGGCTAACAACTTAGGCGTAGACTTCGGTTCGAAACCTTTGAGCGCGAGCGACGTAACGGGCTACGGAAATATTGCCACGGTAAAGGGTTATCTCGACAAAATCGAAACGAACCTGATGGTAAGCAAGGCTAACGCCGCAATTAACGCCATAAGTTCTTATTCCGAAGTTACCTCTATAACCGACGGTACGTACGCAACCGTAAAGAAAAATTACGACGACGCCGTTAAGTACCGCGATGAAGCAGTGACGCTCGGAGCAAGGGATAAACTCGAAAATCTCGAAGTAATAGCAACGGTAGGTATCAACCTTAAAAAATATGAAGCTTTGATTGCTATCGACGAATATTTGGAGACGGGCAAGACCTCAAACGGAATAAACGTATCCGATTATAAAGATTCCGACGAAGTAGCTCAGATCGTTGCCGTGAAGAAATCGGAAATCAAATCTTCCGCCGTTGCAACCGAAGAAAAAATCACCGAAACGCTTGTTAATTCCAAAAACGCGATAGCGACTGCTATTGAAACCATAGTTTTGAAAAATGAAGTATCCGCTTACAAACAGGAAGCCGTTCAGGAATTATATACATTGCAGGCAGACACCAAGTACGCATCGGTTGCAGGCATTGTAAAAACGATCGTTACTGAATACTGCGAAAAGATCAACGCTATTTCCAACAACGAAACAACAGGTAAATCACAGACCGATAAACTTGCAGAAGAGGCTAAAACAAAGATAAACGAGGCTCTCGCAACCTATACGGCAAACGAAACGCTTGCTCAAAAGAGAGCAGAAACCGTAACGGCACTCAATAACTTTGTTACAACCAAATATGGCGACTATGCGGATCGATTAAAGGCTGTTGTCGAACAAGGCACGAACAGTATCAACGC
>CAVLAV010000417.1:0-2059 GCA_963660735.1 bacterium | reverse complement strand
GAATATATCTATTGGCTTTCGCTCGAATATCCGATTTACACCACGAAAGGAACAGGCGGAGGCGTTCACGTTATTGACGGAGCAAAAATAGATTTGCGTGAAAGATTGAGTTCCGAGCAGTATGAGTTACTTTTAAAATTATCGTTAAGTTTAACCGAGAAAGACTTAATTGTAATGAAAAGCATCTTAAAAAAATTCGGGAGGAGTAAAGAGAATGTGTAAGTAACAAAAAATAAAAATAACAGGAGGATAAAATGGATAAAAAAGGAATTCGTCAAAAATGGAACGAGGCGACAAACGTATATAGAACAAAAAATTACATAGTTCGACAGTTAATAGCAATAAAAAAGAACGGAGTTTTTGAAAATTATATTTTAAGTCAAGACATTTTTTATTTAAGAACGCCAGAAAGAGACATCTTTATAATCGTATGTTTTGGAGAAAAGATAATATTGACGGTAAGCGAATGGTTGCAACTGTAAGCAGATTCATCAGTTACGTTGAGATTTCGGGGAACACGTTGACGGTAAAAACTGGTTCGACGATACTCGAAAATCGTTACGACGAAAAAGTGGAAGATACCGAATATTATACGGGTACGACGTATAAAGGCAGGTACGTTTATCCCGACGAATACGATCTCGGCTTGACCGGCGGTAAAGATTACGACGTGAACAGCGAATTCAATGCCGCCGCTATTCCCTCGTGTTATTTTACGATTACGGTTAAAGACACCGTGAGCGGATTATCCGAAACTATTCGCGTCTGGCTCGTAACTTCCGTCAAGAGCGTAAGCCTCGACAAAACGAACGTTTCTATATAAAATGCGCGGAGGTAACGTATGACGAAAACAACGAAGATAATTACTTATATTGCGATTGTTCTTGCGGTGATAACCGTAATAGGCGTAGTAGCGCATTTTACTAACGGGTTTACAAGTGATTTCAAGACCTTTTACGTTACCGTTGACGGAAAAGACATAATGACCTCTGCCGGCGGATATAGGGTTACGACCTCAAAGCCGTTGGAAGTTGAAGTAAAATATACTTTCGGTGCGTTAAATAACGAAGTTGACAAAGGTTACTCGCTGAAAATCATTCCGAATAATATTCCCGATAAGGATTTTACTTATACCGTAGACGGCGAAAGGAAATCGTTTCAGTCGGAAACGAATTTAAGCGACGGATTCGAGATAGACAAGGGCGAAAAATCCTTTACGATAAAGCCGAAAGGTGAAACGATTGTCGAAGTATTAAGCGCGGCTTACGGTAAAAGCGTTACCGATTGCGAAAACAAAGGCTACACGGATATGTTTACGGTAATCGTAACGTCGTATAATGGCGAGGCAAGCGTAAAACTTGATTTTTCACTCGCAATCAGAGTTATGGATATTACGTTGGATAGGGAGGCGATTTTGTTTTAGTGCGAAAACTTAAAATATTACTTGCTTTCGTGCTGTCGGTATGCGCCGTATTCAATGCGGCTCATACCGTCGCGAGGGCGGAAGAAATTACCTATACCGAAGTCTTAACAGACTTGCAAAAAGACTCTTCGTTCAGCGCGGACAATTACCCGACTAAAGCAGACGATTATTCTTTGCAAATCATTCAACTTGCCGAAAGTGTAGATAAAGAACTATTCGTTTACGTTTACCAACCGAGCGAAGATAAAGTTAAGGCTTCGTCTATAAATATTTCCACCACTATAAACGACGAAATTTCGTATCATAACTACAAACTCGAACTTTTGAGCGGTAACGGAACTTTGTTTAAATATAAGGTCAATAATTTTACCGTAAAAGAAGAAGGCGTGAGATATTATGCTATCAGTTCTATATATCGTCCGTTCGACGAAAGTATAGATAAACAGTCAAGCGGTGGTAATATCGTTACCGAAATAAATTACGCAGTCAATAAACAATATTGTTTCGGGGAGATAAACGGCAAGCCTTACGTCAATTGCGTGGATATTGAAACGATAGTCGTTACGGACAAGTTCGTAGGCTTCGTGAGATATAAAGACGGGTTCAAACTTTACGTCGGCGCGTGCGATAGTCATT
>CAVLAV010000416.1:0-2064 GCA_963660735.1 bacterium | reverse complement strand
GCTTATTTTTTGTTACACTTTTTTGGTTTTTTCTCTATATTTCATTTCCGGACTTACACTCCTTTTTTTAGTCTTTAAGACTATTTAATTACATGATAATCCTCGGCTTTTGTCAACCGAAAATAAAAAAACGGAGCGGCATAAACCGTTCCGTAATTTTTTTGAAATCATCTCTTGGAGAACTGAGGAGCGCGACGAGCCTTTTTCAAGCCGTACTTCTTTCTTTCCTTCATTCTCGGATCTCTCGTAAGGTAACCTTCCTTTTTAAGGGCGGGACGAAGTTCGGGCTCGGCAACTACCAACGCGCGAGCAACGCCGTGGCGAATTGCGCCTGCCTGACCCGTAAAGCCTCCGCCGATTACGTTTACGAAAACGTCGTATTTAGAATCGGTTTCGGTTAACACGAGGGGTTGTCTTATAATAAGTTTAAGGGTGTCGAGATCGCAATACTCGTCGATACTTCTACCGTTAATGGTGATTGCGCCCGTACCGCCGGGGATAAGTCTTACGCGAGCAATCGCGCTCTTTCTTCTGCCCGTACCCCAGTATTGAAGTTTCTTTTTAACAGATACTTTAGCCATAATCTCTTATCCTCCGTTACTTTCCGAGTTTCAACTCGATAGGCTGTTGAGCCTGATGATTATGCTCGCCGCCTTTGTAAACGCGAAGTTTGGTGAGCATTTGTCTGCCAAGACTGTTCTTGGGTAACATACCCTTAACTGCCTCGTAAACGGCAAGGTCGGACTTTTCAGCCATCATTCTGTCGTAAGGAATTTGTTTAAGACCGCCTATATAGCCCGTGTGATAAGTGTAAAGTTTTTGGTCGAGTTTTTTACCCGTCAAAACTACTTTATCGGTGTTAAGTACGATAACGAAATCGCCCGTATCCACGTGAGGAGTAAAAGTAGGTTTGTTTTTACCTCTCAAAATAGCGGCGACTTGCGACGCGAGCCTGCCGAGCGGCATATCGGTTGCGTCTACGACGTACCATTTTCTTTCAACGTTTTGGCTGTTAGCCATAAAAGTTTTCATCGTGAATTCTCCAGATATTTAATAATTCAAAAGGCAAAACGCCGTCGGAGGGGCTTGGTTCTTCTTGCGTACCTTTATAAACTAATTCGTCTTACCGCAGGGCGCAAAAGCCCCTACGATTTTCAGACTAAATAATTTTAGTAAATTTTGCGTTATTTGTCAAGCGTTTTTGCCGCTTTAAGCAAAAAATTTTATAAAATTTGTCGGCAAAGCCGCCTGTGCCGCTAAATCTCGCGCCGCGAAAGGTTAAAAACTTTGTTCGCCGAACCAATTTGGCGCCTCGCGCGGTTTTTTAATTGGTTAAGCGGTGGCAAAACCCTGCACGACAAATATTGCGTTTGATCGGGATTTTTGTCAGATTTTTGTCTGATTTTACTTGACTTGCAGGTAACGTCCGAGTATAATATGAGCGTCGGTCGAAACAATAGGAGGATTTATGAAAGACAGGTACGACAAAATAAAAGAACTTAAAGTGCTTATAATTGTTATGGGTATACTGTTTGCCATACGAGCGTCTTTTACGGATTTTGATTTCGGATATTACGGCAAATGGAACTTTTGGACCAATATTCTTCGAAAAGCCTCAAGCGAAAGCAAATTAAGCGATACGATATTAAGCTTTGGTCAAATAGCGGTACCTATAATAAATATAGCGTTGCCCGTACTGCTCGGGTTAGCGATTATAATAGTAGTAGATTTGGTTTTTACAAAAAACGACAAATAAAATACGCCCCGCCGAACGGGTTTCCTCCGTTCGGCGGGGCGTATTACTTTTTGACACGGCGCAAAATATCCCCTATCGGCGTTATAAAAGAATGTCATTGCGAGGGAGCAAAGCGACCGCGGCAATCCCCCTGAACAACCGACAAAGCGGTAAAATAGTCGTGTCAGTTGCAAATGCGCCTTTAAAAAAGGCGCAGCGAAAATCCGAAGGGGGGGACAACTGTTTCCCGAGTCCGTTTTCCCCCTTCGGACATCCCCTTTTCCGAAAACTCCTCAAAATCCCCCGTCCCCTTTATTCTTTAAAGGGGT
>CAVLAV010000415.1:0-2066 GCA_963660735.1 bacterium | reverse complement strand
TACCTTTGCAAGCGCATTTTCAACGGTGTAAACCGCGTTGTAATAAGTAAAATCAAGTTCGCCCGCCTGATTTGAATTTTTTGCTTTGTATAAAATATGCTTTTTTTCGGCAGGTCCGTAATAAACGATTTCTTTTTCTTTATCCGTCAGGTCGCGGAAAGGAACGTCTGTACGAACGCCCATTGCCCTGCAAACGTCGGTCATAAGCGACCACATAAGCGAATTCCACGGCGAAACCGCTCCTTCGTCTATCGTAAGAGTATCGTCGGGAACGAGCGAATCTATATTCACTTTGCGAACGATACCCGTCCCCGAACAAGTCGGACACGCGCCCGTCGAATTGAACGAAAAATCTTCCGCGCTCGGCGGATTGAATTTTACTCCGCATTCGGGGCATACGAGTTGTTTGCCTGCGGCAATGTTTACCGTGGGCGGAACGAAATGTCCGTTCGGGCAAATATGGCTTCCGAGCCGTGAAAACATAAGTCGCAAACTGTTTGATAGTTCGGTTAAAGTTCCGAACGTGCTTCTGACGTTAGGAATTGTCGGACGTTGATGAAGCGCGAGAGCGGCAGGCACGTTTTCGATAGAATCGACGTTTGCGTTTTCCGCCTGCGTAAGTCTTCTTCTCGTGTATGCGGATAACGCTTCGAGATACCGCCGCGAACCTTCCGCATATAAAACGCCGAGTGCGAGCGACGATTTTCCACTTCCCGAAACGCCCGCAATCGCAACGAACTTTCCGAGCGGAACATTTACGTTTATATCTTTCAGGTTATGCACACGCGCGCCGCGTATTAAAATTTCTTCGGACATTATATCACTTCCGTTGTTACTTTTTTTGGTTATATTCAAAGCCCCAATTCATCATAATGTAAAAAATCGGCAACAAATCTCTGCCTTTCTTCGTGAAAGAGTATTCGACGTGTGGCGGAATTTCGTTGAATTGTTCTCTTTTAACAAGTCCGTCCGCTTCCAACTCTTTCAAAACCGACGCGAGCATTGTATTAGTTATCCCCGGCAAAGCCTTTTTCAGTCCGCCGAACCGAACCGTATCTTGCATACACAATTCATACAAAACCTGATTTTTCCATTTGCCTTGCAGCATTTTCAGAACAGGGGTTACGGGGCATTCTCCGTTTTCATCGAAAATGCCTTCCTTTACTTTCTGTTTGAATTCCTGATACGTCATTTTTTCTTTCATAACATTACTCCGTTTGATTGAATTACATATTTAGTATAATATTTATACTTGGTAATGTCAATACTAATCGACGCATTTCGGAAAAAAACGCCTTGTGAACGGACTCGCAAGGCGTTTTCATCAAAAAATTACTTTTCTGCGGCAGGCGCGACTTTTGCATATCCGTTCCAAGCAAACAGACCTTCTTTTTCTTCATCTCCGTAAATACCGTCGATATTGCAGATATAAAGATAATGGTCGCCTATTTCGACAGCCTTATCAAGCGTTACGACGAACGCTAATTTTGTGTCGGCGGGAATTTTTACGTCGCTTCCGTTTATTTCGGTAAGTTCGATTCCGAATTTTTCTACTTTATCGACGTCTTTGCCCGAAGTAGAGCCGCAACCCATAACCGCTTCCGCAAGAGATAAAGACGGAACGGTTACAACCGCTTTTCCCGTTTCTCTCATACGTTGTCCCGAATATGAACCTTTGCCCATTGCAAATCCGAGCATAGCGGGGCTGAACGATAAATACGATACAAACGACACAGGCGCAACGTTAGTTGTTCCGTCGGGTTTGTTTGTGCAAACAAGGGTTAAGGGGTTGGGAGAAGTAAATTTTGTCGCTTCGCCGAGATTGATTTTTTTCATAGGATAAGTCCTCCGAATTAGAAATAATTATTTCGTCTTCCGACGATACAAAAATTATACCATATTTAAAAAACTTGTCAAGTACGCAGTTTTTTCTTATATAGTACGAAAAATCTTACCGATGTAAATCTATATTCAGATCCTATGTTCGCATAATCATTATGAAAAAATCGCCAAAAACGCTTGACGAACAAATGTTCGTATGTTGTAATAAAATTGACTTGATATAA
>CAVLAV010000414.1:0-2070 GCA_963660735.1 bacterium | reverse complement strand
AAACGCGTAAAACAAACAACCTGTGCATAAATTTGTACACCCTAAAAAATTTCACGAAAACGGGCTTACTACCCCTTGACAATCTGAATTGAAACGAGTATAATAAAGACACTTAAATGAAATATATGTTTCAGATAGGTTGTGAGGTTCTTTTATGCGCAGCAAGAACGAAGAAGTCTTAAACAGAATAATCGAGATAATTAACAACAGTTATTTTCAAGAAAGCGAAACGCCTTCGATGAAAGAAATTGCCGACGAACTGAATATAAGCGTGCCTACCGTATGCAGATATATCACCGAACTTATAGAACGCGGCGAGATTGAAAAAAGCAGTAGATTTCGCGGAGTTCAGACGGCAAAGATAGCAAGGCTGAAAGCGGAAGCGAAATGCCCCGTTGTAGGCGAGATTGCTTGCGGCGTACCTTTATTGGCAGAAGAAAATATCGAATCGTATATTACTCTTTCGCGGGAATATTTAGGTTCGGGTAAATTTTTTATTCTGCGGGCGAAAGGCAACAGTATGATAAACGCAGGCATATCAGACGGCGATTTAGTGGTGGTAAGGCAACAGGAAACAGCCGAAGAAGGTCAAATCGTAGTTGCTCTTATCGACAACGAAGCAACTTTGAAACGCTATTATCTCGATAAGCGGCATAAACGCATTCGATTGCACCCTGAAAACGATAAAATGGAAGATATGTTTTATAAAGCGATTTCCATTCAAGGCGTTGCGGTCAAGGTTATAAAAGACTTACAATAATTTCGGTAATAATCCGAGCGGAATGCCCCGTCCGCAACGATTTTTTACAGGTACAAAAGATGATTTACCGCGATAACGGATTTCCCGACCGTATCAAGCAGTAAATCAAATACAAATCTTTATGTGCTATGGGAAAAAAGGAGTATATGTATGCAAAATACGACTTTCAAACGCGGCTCTGCCGGACTAAGAAAGGAATGTCCGGACTGTCACAGGTATTTTACGGCACAACTTAATGCAGACGGCGATTACGTCGGCAAGTGTCCGTTTTGCGTCTCGTGGTATTTCGAGCAATTCAGAAAGAACGAGCATTTTATAAAAACGGTACGCAAAAATACGAATTTTTAACAACTAAATTAAAAAACGAAAACGTCTATCCCGACAAAGCAAGGTCGAACTGAAACAGCGTTCAAGATAAAGCCTTGTTCCCCGTCGGAATAGGTAAGATTCGATAGGAGAAAATGTCCCCGAACCGAATGTAAACCTTTGAAAAAGTTTACAAACCGCGCGGGGGCATTTTTTATGTTCCGGAGCGGAAAAATCTAAATTTTCAGGAGCATTTTATATATGAAAAGTTTTGAAGCAATCCGAGAAGATTTGCGAAACATAAGGTATTACTACTCGCGTAAAGAACAGATGAGCGCGACGGCAAAAATAGTGGGCGAAAGTAACGTTTTGAAAACGGTAAACGAATATAACGAAATAGTCTGCCAAGCGCCGCCCAAACTTTACGAATTATATTTTTGTATGTATGTAGAAAACAAAACACAGGAATCGGCAGCCGAAGAATTCGGTTATGCCCGCGAACACGTTACAAGGCTGAACAAACAGTTGTTACGTTTTATCCAAAATCATTTAGCAGCATAAAGGAGATAAAAAACCATGAAAAATTTAATACCGTATTTTGTTATCGGCGCAGATAACGTTTACAGAACGAAACATTATATCGTAAAGCAAAGTATCAAAAAGATCGAACATTTAACGGAAGATAATATGCTCGTCAGCCATGACACGTTTTATTTAAGAACGCCGCATAGGGATATGCTTTACAATATGTATTACGCAGACAAGAAAAATAAAAACGGCAAAAGATTTCCGTGTACGACTTACACTCGAAGATATGTCAACTAACGAAAAGCAAGGCTTAACCGCCTTGCTTTTTTTATGCCTAAATTGCTATGTTTCGCTGTGGTTACATTTATGTTCCAAGCCACCGTTTCCCCTGTTACAATCGCGTTTTTTGGCGGTTGCAAAGATGTCCTTTTTGCTCACGCGGGTGTTCTGGCTTTTTGAGTTTTCGGGGTTTATAC
>CAVLAV010000413.1:0-2080 GCA_963660735.1 bacterium | reverse complement strand
AAAACCTCCGTTTTAACCTTGTGACGTTATAGCGCAAATCAATGCGCCTATGATGCTCATTACGAAATGCCCTGCAATAAGTACGCCTGCCAACGCCAATCTGCCGATAGTTCCAACTACTTTTAACGCTTTCATATTGATACCTCCGTTATTTTACATAAACGATTTCATTTAAGATTTCTTCTTCGATAAGCCTTTGCATTTCCGTTTCCCGTTTCAGATTTTCCATAAAATCTTCCGACTTTTTGAAACGCTCTTCTTTCGAGAACTTTTCATACATCGTTTCATACAGTTCGTCGGCGGCTTTATCTACGCCGTGCAAGTATTCGGGAAGATTCTCAATCGTCCAATCAATTCCTTTGTCCTCCAAATACTGTTTTGCAAGCGTTCCGTACTTGCCGTAAACGTGCCTTTCAGGTTTAACCGCTTTTTGATAAACCTTGATTTCCGCTACGGTCAATCCCTCGCCCGCTTCCGCTTTTCGCATTACTTTTGCTTTGTTCATAAGTTCCGCCTCCGATTTTCTTTCGTCGTATCAATACGATAGCATCCGATTCCGCATTTGTCAAGCTATTTTTGTAAGCTTTTTCAAATTTTTTTCGCCAATTTACGGACGTTAGTTATGCAAACTTCCACAAGAACCCTCTTTAAGAAAAAAAATCTTATGGAAGCTGCCATAATTTAAAGTTTTTGTAAAAGTAAATTCCGCACTATCCGGCAATCAAAGCCGCGATACCTTTTACAAGATACGGACAAGCAACGAGAATGGCAAAGATGACGACAAGTCCGATAACGTAATTCTTAATCATCTTTTTCGCCTTTTCTTTTTCCTCGTTCTTCTGCGCAATCGCAAAGAATACGCCCATCACGATGCTCCATACGCCTGCGGTTGCCAAAAGCACCCACCACATATACGGTCTGTATTGCTCAAACAGATATTCGATATAAGAAGAAACCTGCTCGTACTGCTCGCCCATATTCTGCGTGGTAATTGCTCCGCAGTTCGTGCAAACGTAAGTACGGATATTTTCGCCGTTTACTTCTTCCGTTCCCGTAAGTTCGTAGTTATGCCCTGTTGCGGGAATCTCCGAATAATACTCTTTCTCGCACTTCGTGCAATGGAATTTTCGCTCGCCCTCTGTTTCGCAATGCGGCTCGCGCACGACTTCCGTTTCATAATCGTGTCCGGTCGCAGGAACGATATTGTCTTTATACTCGTTACCGCAAGACAAACAGGTGTGAAGCGTATACCCCTCTTCCTCGCAAGTCGCGATGAAATAGGAATCGGTGAATTTATGCCCCACCGCTTTCAGAATTTCCGTCTTTATCGTATCTTCGCAACGGCGGCATTTCTTTCCGCGATAGCCTTCTTCCGTACAAGTCGGCGCAACTTCGATTTCTTCATAATCGTGTCCGAGCGGCAGCACGAACGTATCGTTATATCCCGTGCCACAACGCGAACAAGTATGCGTTGTATAACCTTGTTCCAAACAAGTCGGTTCTACAATCTCCGCCTTATAATTATGACCGAGCGGACTTACGATTTTAGTTTCGGTCTGCGGACAACTCTCACATTTTCTCTGATCTACGCCGCTTGCCGTACAAGTCGGTTTCGTCAGACTTGTCCACTCTCCGAAATCGTGTCCCGTTGCGTCTGTATAAGAGTCCGTATAGGTATGACCGCACCTTTCGCACTCGTGAATAGTGTTTCCGCGTTCCGTACAAGACGGATCTATAACGGTATCTTTATAACTATGACCGAGCGCGTCCATATCCCGTTCGTCAACGTAAGAACATACCGAACACGTTCTCTCGTCTTTTCCCAAGTCAACGCAAGTAGGCTCTTTAATGGTTGTCCATTCGCCGTATTTATGTCCTTCCGCTTCGACAAAGTTATCCGAATAGGTATTTCCGCAGGTTTTACAAGTGTATCTTGTATAGCCTTGCGCCGTACAGGTCGGCTTTACGATTTTACTCTCGTAGTCGTGTCCTTTGGCTTCGATAAAATCCCCGTCGTAACTATCTCCGCAACCCGTACATTTATATATTGTATAACCTTTTTGCGTGCAGGTCGGCGCAA
>CAVLAV010000412.1:0-2094 GCA_963660735.1 bacterium | reverse complement strand
GTGCTGTACGCTGTATTGATACACATACATTTCACCAACACTTCGTCGAAATCTCGGTGGTTCGGATAGGCTGCAATCAACTTATTTAAAGTACCTTCGAATATGCCGCACGTGCCGTTGTTATTTTGTCCCCACAACGGCTGAGCGATTTTAATTTTACTTCTTGCCGAAGTAAATAATTTGCTTGATGTTGCTGCTGTTCCTGTTACAGTTACCATTTTAATTTCTCCTTTGTGTTTTTATTTTTTTCACCATTCTTCAATTTCACCGTTTTCATTATAGTGCCAATAATTGCCGCTTGTAGTCGGTTTCGTTTCGCTATAATAGCGCGTTGCACCGGTTAAATTCCGGTTTCCGCCGCCGACGAAAATCTTTTTCCATTCTTCTGCCGTCCCTCTATAATATGCTTTCTTCAGTTCCGTACAGCTGTTGAATACCCCATAACCAATAGATGCTAACCCATTTCCTATCGTTACGCTTGTAAGCCCGCTGCAACCGCTAAACGCATAAGAGCCGATAGAAGTTACGCTATCCGGAATAGTTACGCTTGTAAGTCCGCTGCAACCGCTGAACGCATAAGAGCCGATAGAAGTTACACTATTCGGTATCGTTACGCTTGTAAGTCCGCTGCAATTAGAGAACGCAGAATCACCAATAGAAGTTACGCTATTTGGTATCGTTATACTTTCAAGTCCGCTGCAATAAGAGAACGCATATTTACCGATAGAAATTACGCTATTCGGTATAACAAGATCTGTTATAAGTTCGTTATTTACATACAAATTATGCGTATAAGATAACGGATTTGACGAACCGCTGACAAACGAAATTTTACACCATTTTGCTATATCTGTGATATATACGTCTTTCAGTCCGCTGCAATTATAGAACGCAGCAGAGCCGATAGAAGTTACGCTGTCCGGTATCGTTATACTTGTAAGTCCGCTGCAATTCTGGAACGCCTCCTCGCCGATAGAAGTTACGCTATTTCCTATCGTTACGCTTGTAAGTCCGCTGCAACGGGCGAACGCATAATTGCCGATAGAAGTTACGCTGTCCGGTATTATTACGCTTGTAAGCCCGCTGCAGTTTTGGAACGCATAAGAGCCGATTGATGTTACGTTATTTCCTATCGTTACGCTTGTAAGTCTGACGCAATTTCGAAACGCATAGTCATAAATATTTCCACCTGTTACCGTTACATTTTTTAGCGAAGAAGGAATATAAGAAGTGTACCAATATGTACTACGATTATTTATATCCCAACAAGATTGAGAAGTTTCCACACCGCCTGTATAGCGTACTTCGCCAAAAATATATCCGAATGGATATTGTAAAGTCTTCCCCGTCGAATCTGTAACTCGCGTTCCTACAAACGGAATTGTAATACTTGTGAGCCCGCTGCATCCCCTGAACACAGAAAAGCCGATAACTCTGCAATTTTCATCAATATCTGCTTCTGTGATGCTTATGCTTGTAGTGCCGACTAAATAGAGATACGGGTTTTCGGAATTGCCTAAATATTTTAAATTATCTTTTGTATTATATGTTAGTCCACTGCAACCATTGAACGCACAATCGCCGATTGAGGTTACGCTGTCCGGCATCGTTATGCTTGTAAGTCCGCTGCAATTATAGAACGCATAAGAGCCGATTGATGTTACATTATCCGGTATCGTTATGCTTGTAAGTCCGCTGCAATTATAGAACGCAGCAGAGCCGATAGAAGTTACGTTATCCGGTATCGTTATGCTTGTAAGTCCGCTGCAATTATAGAACGCATAAGAGCCGATTGAAGTTAAACTATCCGGTATAACAAGGTCTGTTACAAGTTTGTTATTCAAATACAAATTATGCGCAAAACTCAACGGATTTGCATAACCGTAGTTAAACGAAATTTTACACCATTTTGCTATATCTGTGATATATACGCCTTTCAGTCCGCTGCAATTTTTGAACGCAGAATCACCAATAGAAGTTACGCTATCCGGGATAGTTACGCTTGTAAGTCCGCTGCAATAAGAGAACGCAGAAGCGCCGATAGAAGTTACGCTATCCGGAATAGTTACGCTTGTAAGTCCGCTGCAATAAGAG
>CAVLAV010000411.1:0-2101 GCA_963660735.1 bacterium | reverse complement strand
CCCGTATTATATGCATGCCGGAATATCGCACTTTAAACAGGTCGTTTTACAAGATTCCGGAAATTATATCCGCGCAATTAAGCCTGAATTTTGCGAACTCAGATATGCAATAGAAGAACAATCTAAAAGCCAAGATAAAATTGGAGGAATGTTTTGGGGTTTTCCCGAAATGATTAAGTACGACAGTACAAGTAAAAAGACGTGGTCTCGGTTGTATTTGTATGAGAAGCGATATTCTAATAAAGCAGCGGCTTGCAGAGATTTAGATAATTCAGAAAAAATAAATTTACAGTCGTTTTGCGACGATATATTCGGAGACGGTTAATGGAAAAACAGAAAATATTTTTTACGAGCGATTTACATTTCGGACACGAAAACGTGATACGGTTTGATAACAGACCTTTTAACACGGTGGAAGAAATGGATGAGGAGATGATAAAACGTTGGAATGCTAAGGTTGGAAAAGGCGATATTGTCTACGTTTTGGGCGATTTTATTTGGAAAGCGGCAACAAACGAAGCTGTAAGCATAATCAGAAGATTGAACGGGCAGATTATTTTGATAAAAGGCAATCACGATCGATTTTTGCATAACGCGGCGTCAAAGAAAGCGCTTGCCGGAATAAAAGATTACGACGATATATGTGTAACCTTGGAAGACGGAACAACGCGGAGGTGTATTTTAAGCCATTATTTTATTCCATTCTATAATGGACATAGATATCAGGCAATTCATCTGCACGGGCATTCGCATTTTACGGAGGAATCGGCGGAGGAGGTCAGAATCACAACCGAACTGAATGAAAAAGGTTACGATTTAAAGATTTACAACGTCGGGTGTATGTACTGGAATTATACTCCCGTTACTTTGGACGAAATTTTGGAGAGAAAAGCGTATGGACAAGCAAATAAGAATGTCGGCTTTTGAAGTCGATTTATATAAGCATATCTATCATTCAAACAAATTAGATCATAACGATATAGCATTGACAGAGGCCGGGTTGCAGTCAATGAATAATTTGCTCGGCGAAATAGAAAAAATCAAGCCGACTTATCCCGATAAACGTTGGGAGTTTTGGTTTTCCGTACCGAGAGGGACGTTGAAACAATACATAAAATTCAATAAATACTATGATTCCGAAGATTGTTCCGAAGAGAAATTTCAAAAGGATATGGAGGAAGAATTCCCGAGAAAAAGGGTGTGGTTTAAAATAGGCGTTATCAATGAAAACGGTTACGTTATGATTTTTCTTGACGACACCGTGCTTGTGCGCCGAAGTCCGGAGATGAAAGGAGATTTCTTTCCGGATTCTCGGTTAGACAGAATACTTGAATTTTTAAGTCAAACGGTTGCTGATACCGTCGAAATGTTGAAACAAGGCGTGTATAACGATTATGTTAAAAAAGGATTGCCTTATGAAAACAGAAAAGGATTTATCAACCGCGCACTCTATTGGCGCCTTGTCCCCAAAAGCAAAAGAAACGATCGGGACGGGTTAAATGAAAAAGAGATTGATAAACTTATAAAGCATGTTAAGAACGGGAATGACCTGTTTGCGACAAAAGCATCGGGGCGTTATGAGCGCATGTCTTCAGGGAAATATTATGAAGTATGTTCTTACTGCTATGCCGCCGCGGGATATAAGGAGTTAGACGGAAAGACGCCTAAAGAAATGTTTAAGCGTTACGGCGATGAGCGTGACGGCGGAATGAGTTTACTTGACGAGAATTCGCAAGACGACTTCGATAAATGGTTTAAGTTGAGTACGCAAGAAAAATGGGAGATAGAAAACCCCTCGCATATGTGGGAAATTTCCTGCGGGCATACGCATACAATGATTCATTTGTATTTGTTTTGGGATGACGGCGGTTATTGGTTTTATCTTTCTGGTGGAACACATTGTTTAACGACGGAAGTCGTGCGTATGTATAACGGAATGAAAGATAAAGGTGTTCCGGTACTTCTTGGTCATGCGGGGCAAATAATTGATAAATTGCTCGGAAACGATGATCTCGGCATTATTCCAAATAACGATATGGGGTGGCATTATTGGTACGGCGGATTCCCGAAAGACGACGTAATAAACTTCGTTCAACTACGC
>CAVLAV010000410.1:0-2106 GCA_963660735.1 bacterium | reverse complement strand
CGCCAGGGGTGAATATAAAAAAGACTCCGCTTTGCGGCAGGAACTTTGAGTATTTTTCTGAAGATCCGTATCTTGCCGGTACGCTTGCATCAGAGTATGTAAAGGGTGTTCAAAGCCGCGGCGTGGGCGCATGCTTAAAACATTTTTGCGCTAACAACGTAGAAAACGACAGATTTTGGCAATCGAGCGAGGTTGACGAGAGAGCCTTAAACGAAATATATATAAAGCCTTTCGAACTCGCGTTTAAATCAAAACCGTGGACGGTAATGTGCTCGTATAATCCGATTAACGGCATTTACGCCTCGGAAAACAGGAAACTTCTCGTAGATGTTTTGCGCCAAAAACTAGGTTTCGACGGACTTGTCGTATCGGATTGGACGGCGGTGCATAACGGCTATAAAGCCGTTCGTGCGGGACTTAATCTAAGAATGCCGCATGCCGACGATAGTTTTGCCTCGCTTAAAGACGCCTACGAAAAAGGCTATCTGACCGAAGCGCAGATAGACGAAAGCGTTTTGCGTATACTTGCGCTTGTCGAAAAGGTTACGACCGCCGAAAAGCGCGCTCGGACAAATAAAGAGCAAAGGCACTTAAACGCCATTAAAGTTGCCGAAGAGGGCATAGTTTTGTTAAAAAACGAAGACGGAATTCTTCCTGCGACGGGTAAAAAGATAGCCGTGAGCGGCGCGTTTTCCATAAATCCGGCTATCGGGGGCGGCGGTTCTTCCGCGGTTTATACCGACTATAAAATTCCCTCGCTCGCTAAGGCGATAGAAAACATAACGAACGAAAAAGTTGAAAGCTGCGTCGGAATTTGCGAAAACAAACCGATGATGGCAAGGCTCGCATACGAGCAGGCGTATAATGCAGACGTGTGCGTCGTCGTTGTCGGCGACGGAAGTCTGAAAATAGAAGAGGGCGGAGACAGAGATACCCTTAAACTTCGCATTGAACAGGAAAATTATATAAAGGAATTGTCTAAATACAACAAAAATCTCGTGGCGGTAATCGAATCAGGCAGCGTGGTCGACGTAAGCGCGTTCGAGCCTTACGCAAAGGCAATAATCTTCGCAGGGTTTGCGGGCGAAGGCGTGAACGAGGCCCTTGCAGAGATAATCACGGGCAAGATTTGCCCGAGCGGCAAACTCGCCGAAACCTTTCCTTACGCGCTTGAAGATACCTATATGGGCGATTATACGGGCGACGGACTCACCGTGGATTACGGCGAAGGCGTGTTCGTCGGTTATCGTTATTACGACCGTTATAATATTCCCGTTCGCTATCCATTCGGTTTCGGGCTTTCTTACGCTAAGTTCGAGTATTCCGATTTAAAAATAGAAAAGACGGGCGATACCGATTTTACCGTGTCTTACACGGTTAAAAACGTTTCGAAGTTCGACGGCAAAGAAGTTTCGCAGGTTTATGTTCGCGATGTAATCGCTATGGTCGCGCGCCCCGTAAAGGAACTTAAAGGCTATTCGAAGGACCTGATTAGGGCAGGCGAAGAAAAACGCGTGAGCGTGAAACTCGATTATTCGTCGTTTGCGTATTATTCTGTTCCGTTGGATAAATGGCTTGTCGAAAACGGCGATTTTGAGGTTATGGTAGGCTCGTCGAGCCGCGATATAAAACTCGTCGGGAAATTTAGAATTGAACTTCCGGACGACGGGCAGCCCTCGCAAATTTAATCGTTTTTATTTGACCGGCGGCAATAGCGACGGTTCTTTCGGAAAATCGGAAGAATATATGTCGCTTACCGAAAACAGGATTTTAAGATAATATATTTAAGAACATAAAGGTTTATGTTCCATAGGGAGAACAAAAAAATAAATCAAAAAGCGAACGCGCTGAAACGGACAAGTCAAATTAAATAATGAGTGATTGAATTACCTAAGAACGAGTAAATAGAGTTGAAGAGTTTAGAAATTTACGCTACAAATTTCTATAAAAGTAATTATAAAAATACAAATAATAAATCAATTTCCAATGAATAACGGCAAATTAATTGGCATTAAGTGGTAAAAGACATTGAAAAAACAGAAGAAAAATGATATAATAGAAATAATCTAACGATAAAAGGAAAAATCGTATGGAAAACAAAATTAA
>CAVLAV010000409.1:0-2109 GCA_963660735.1 bacterium | reverse complement strand
TACTTTACTCCAAGGGATTGCCGCGGTCGCTATGCTCCCTCGCAATGACAATAAATTTTAAGGTTTTGACACAAGTTTCGTTGCAAAAATTTTTTAACGGTGATACAATATCGTCGGGTGATAAAATATGTGGATTACTTTTGCTTGTCTTTCCGCAGTGTTTGCCGCGCTTACGGCAATACTCGCAAAATGCGGAGTAAAAAAGACTAATTCCAACGTGGCAACCGCGGTAAGAACTTCGGTCGTACTCGTTTTGGCGTGGGTAGTTGCGTTTATTACGGGCGAGTATAAACAAATAACCGCCATAACGCCCAAGTCGCTTATATTTTTGCTTGCGTCGGGCGTTGCGACGGGTGCAAGTTGGATATGTTATTTTAAAGCACTTTCCTTGGGCGAAGTTTCCAAAGTCGCGGCGGTAGATAAGTCGAGCGCAGTGCTTTCGGTACTCTTTGCCATAGTGCTTTTTTCGGAAGAACGCAATTTATGGTATATAAAACTTGCGTGTTTGGCGGCAATCGCTTTGGGTACTTACTTAATGACCGATATTAAAAAGGGCGAGGGCAAGACCAAGGCGGCGTGGCTCGTATTCGCAATTCTTTCGGCGGTGTTTGCCGCGGCAACTTCTATTTTGGCTAAAATAGGCATAACGGGCGTACCGTCAAACCTCGCCACCGCTATAAGAACTTGCGTCGTACTCGTTATGGCGTGGCTCATAGTAGTTTGTCGTAAGGAAATTAAACTCGTTAAAGAGATAGATTTTAAAGAATTTTCGTTTTTGTTTCTTTCGGGCGTGGCAACCGCTTTAAGTTGGCTTTGCTATTATTACGCGCTCGCCAACGGCAAAGTAAGCGTGGTAGTGCCTATCGACAAAATGAGCATTTTGCTCACGGTATTGTTTTCGCTTATCGTATTTAAGGAAAAACTTTCCTTTAAGGCTTGGTTGGGGTTGTTTTTCTTAACCGCAGGCACGGTCTGTATGGCGATTTTTACCTGATTAAATATAATCTCTCAAACCTAAAACGTAGTCCGCACTCACTTCTAAAAGATTGCAAAGTTTTGCAAGCGTGTCGAGTGCGGGAAATACGTTTTTTTTCATATATTTTGAAACGGTCTGCGCCGATACGCCTATCGCCTTTGCAATATCTCTTTGAGTGTATTGCGAATCTTTTATAATCTCCCGCAGTCTTATCTGAATACTTTTTAAGTCCATTTTTTCGTCCCTCGCGATAATTATTGACAAAAAAATTATCGCATAATATACGATATTTTACTTGACAATCGTATATTAGGTGATATATAATAGTGGGGTAAAGTTAGCCGTTAGTTTAACTCTCTAATGGCTATAATATGGAGGATAAAAAATGGACTACGTAGAAAGAAATTTGGGTGCAGGCGAAAAAATTTTGTTAAGGGCAAAAGTCAATCGGCTTTCGCTCGTACCGTCGATACTCGGGGCGATTTTGCTTGAAATAGTGTTTTTCGTAATAAGGGCAAAGTTGATTGAGTGGATAGGGTTGGATAGCGGTAATTCGTCAAAAGGCGAAGACGTTATGCTAAAGTCGTTGGATGCCGTTCTTATACTTTGCGTGCAAGTCGTAGCATTAGTTCCCGTACTAAAAAAGGCGATTTTCCTTTCAAGTACGAAAATAGCGATAACTAATAAAAGAATTATAGGTAAATGGGGTATAATAAAAATCGAAACGATAGATTTTAAAATCGAAAAAGTAGACAACGTAGCGTACAGCGCGGGGTTTTGGGGTAACATATTTAAATTTTACACTTTGACTTTTTCGGGTTCAGGGTATAAGGGCGTAAACGCTTATAATATATCTAACGCGTTGGAGTTTAAAAACAAAGTAACCGAGGCGATTGAGCAACACGCGGAAGAGGCTCGAAAAGCGCAGGCGGCTGAAATAGCGGCGGCAATGCAAAGAAATTAAAAATATACGGCGGATGCAAGTAAAAACTTGCATCCGCCGTTTTGCGTTTTCGCATTGTATTGAGCGTAAGCGCGATTAAGTTTCCGTGTCATCGCGAGCGTTAGCGTGGCGATCCCCCTGAAAAAGTGCGCGGTATATACGCCGTACTTTACTTCAAGGGATTGCCGCG
>CAVLAV010000408.1:0-2115 GCA_963660735.1 bacterium | reverse complement strand
TGCCGCGTACTTTTTCGAGGGGATCGCCACGCTTGCGCTCGCGATGACACGGAAATTTAACCGTCATTCGAGGGAGCAAAGACAAAAATTCGCTTTCCACGAAGGAAAAATCAAAACCTTAAAGGGCGGGCACACCCAAAGGGTGCGCCCGCCCGCTATTATTTATTAAATTACTTCGTGCCGAATATACGGTCGCCCGCATCGCCGAGTCCGGGGAGAATATAGCCGTTCTCGTTAAGGCATCTGTCGAGCGTGGAAACGTAAACTTCTACGTCGGGATGTTCGGCGTGAACTTTCTCTACGCCCTCGGGCGCACCGATTATCGCAAGGAATTTTATATGCTTACAGCCGCGCTTTTTCAAAAGAGTAATCGCGTCGCACGCGCTGCCGCCCGTGGCAAGCATAGGATCTACGAGCATTACAACTTTATTCTCTATCCCCACGGGAAGTTTGCAGTAATATTCCTGCGGTTCGAGGGTTTCCTCATTACGGTACATACCTATATGCCCGACCTTTGCGGCGGGGAAAAGCGAAAGTATGCCGTCTACCATACCGAGTCCCGCTCTTAAAATAGGCACTATCGCTATGGAATTTTCCTTTACCACCGTCTGCTCTACGGTTTCGAGCGGCGTTTCCACCATAATTTTTTGAGTGGGTACGTCCTTGAACGCCTCAAACGCCATAAGCGTGGCTATTTCGCTTATTACCTCGCGGAATTGTTTGGTAGAAGTTTCTTTATCCCTGATTATGGCGACCTTATGTCTTATAAGGGGGTGATCGAGGATATGCACGTTAGGATAGTTATTCATTTTTCTCTCCTTTTGATTGATTTTTTTGCCGCGTTATGTTAAAATAACGACGGAGATTTTACTATGAAAAAAATTTTAGTAAGCGCGTGCCTTTACGGCAACAAATGCCGCTACAAAGGCGACGACTGTTTCAACGAAAAATTAGCCGAACTCGGTAAAAACGCCGTACTTATACCCGTTTGCCCCGAACAACTCGGCGGACTTGCCACTCCCCGTAACCCTGCCGAACGCGTAGGCGATAAAATTATATCGAGCGCGGGCGCGGATGTAACCGAGGAGTATACCCGCGGCGCGGATTTCGCCGTAGAGATAGCCAAAGCCAACTCGGTGGACTATTGCGTACTTAAAGCGAACAGTCCTTCCTGCGGGAAAGGCGTTATTTACGACGGAACTTTTACGGGCGGAAAGGTTAAAGGCAACGGACTCACCACCGAAAAACTTCTGGCGGCAGGTTTTACCGTTTTAACCGAGGACGAACTTTAATATTCCGCAATCGTTTTAACAATCCGCCGTTGCGCGGCACTGCGTGCCGCGCAACGGCGTTTTTATTATTTCGTACCGAATATACGGTCGCCCGCGTCGCCGAACGCCGTTACTATATAGCCGTGTTCGTTAAGCGGAGCGTTTGCGTAATGCGCCACGTAGATATGCACGTCGGGGTGCGCGGTGGCAACTCTTTTAACGCCCTCGGGCGCGGCGATAAGCGAAAGAAGTTTAATCTTTTTATAACCTCTTTCCTTTATAAAGTCGATTGCCGCCTTTGCCGAGCCGCCCGTCGCAAGCGCGGGGTCTACCACTATGCAGGTGCCGTCTATGCAGTCCTTGGGCAATTTACAATAATATTCGTGCGGTTCGAGGGTTTCCTCGTCGCGATACAAACCTATATGCCCTATTTTAGCCGTGGGGAAAAGCGCGGTAAGACCGTCTACCATACCGAGCCCCGCCCGCAATATGGGAACTATCGCGATAGGCTCTACCACTACGGGAGATTTGAATTTTGAAAGCGGCGCTTGAATTTCGACGTCTTCCGTCGGTAAATCTCTGAACGCCTCGTAACCCATAAGCATTGCGATTTCGGAAACTATCTCGCGAAATTCTTTCGTGTTGGTGGTTACGTCGCAAAGGTGAGTTATCTTATGCGCTATAAGCGGGTGATTTAAAATAGTAACGTTCTTCATATAATCTTCCATAATTTCTGCCTCTCTTTTTTATGTGATTCGTATTAGAGTTGCGCCAAAAACTCAAATTTTATTGTCATTGCGAAGGAGCGTAGCGACTGCGGCAATCCCTTGGAGTAAAGTACGGA
>CAVLAV010000407.1:0-2133 GCA_963660735.1 bacterium | reverse complement strand
GAGCAGTATATGGACAAACTTATTCCCGTTGTGGTTATAAAAAACCTTGACGAAACCGAAAAAATACTTTCGGCTTTAAAGCGCGACGGCATAAATTGCGCCGAAATCACGTTCAGGACGGCTTGCGCGAAAGAGGCTATCGCCTTGGCGGTAGACAAATTCCCCGAAATGAATATAGGCGCGGGTACGGTAATAAACGGGGCGCAATGCCTCGACGCGCTTAACGTGGGCGCGAAATTCATCGTTTCGCCCGGTCTTTCTACCGAGGTTGCCGAAATTTGCAAAGCGAACGGCGTACCTTACTATCCCGGTTGCGTAACGCCTACCGAAATTATGCAGGCACTCGATTTGGGTATCACTACGGTAAAATTCTTCCCCGCGAACGTGTACGGCGGACTTAAAGCGTTAAAGGCGCTTTCCGCTCCGTTTCCGCAGGTTAAATTCATTCCTACGGGCGGCGTAAACAGAGATAATCTCGAAGAATTTTTGGCGTTTGATAAAGTTGCCGCGGTAGGCGGTAGTTTCTTCGTGGAGGAGGCGTTAAATAAATGAAAAAAGTAGTTACTTTCGGCGAGGTTATGTTAAGACTTGCCCCGCACGGATATTTGAGATTCGTTCAGAGTGAAGATTACGAGGCGACTTTCGGCGGAGCGGAGGCAAACGTTGCCGTTTCGCTTGCTAATTACGGCGTGGACGCGGCGTTCGTTACTAAACTTCCGTCTCACGAAATAGGACAAGCGGCGGTAAACAGTTTGAGGAAGTTCGGCGTAGATACGAGCAAAATCGTCCGCGGCGGCGACAGAGTTGGTATTTACTACTGCGAAAAGGGCGCAAGCCAAAGACCGAGCAAAGTCGTTTACGACAGGGCTTATTCGTCCATAGCGACCGCTAAAAAAGAAGATTTTAACTGGTCGGAGATTTTCGAGGGCGTAGAGTGGTTTCACTTTACGGGTATTACTCCCGCTCTTTCCGACGGCGTTGCGGAAATTTGTATGGAAGCCGTAAAAGAGGCAAAAAAACGCGGTATTACCGTTTCCTGCGATTTGAACTTCAGAAAGAAACTTTGGAGCAAGGAAAAAGCGGGCAAGGTTATGAGCGAACTTTGCAAATATATCGACTATTGCATAGCCAACGAAGAGGACGCGAAAGACGTTTTCGGTATAGAGGCTGACAATACCGATATTTACGGCGGAAAACTCGACCGCAACGGTTATATATCCGTTGCGCAGAAGTTGACCGAAAAATTCGGCTTTAAAGGCGTTGCGATAACCCTTCGCGAGAGTTTGTCGGCTAACGATAACAACTGGTCGGGTATGCTCTATACGGGCGGCAACGCGTATTTCTCGAAGAAGTACGCTATGCACATCGTTGACAGAGTAGGCGGTGGCGACAGTTTCGGCGGCGGTCTTATTTATTCGCTGTTAAACGGCTACGACGCTCAAAAGGCAATCGAGTTTGCCGTTGCGGCAAGTTGTCTTAAACACTCCGTCGAGGGCGACTACAATATGGTTTCCGTAGACGAGGTTGAAAAACTTGCGGGCGGCGACGCATCGGGCAGGGTTCAAAGATAAATTTAATTAAAAACGCGCCGCGCGGCATTGCCGCGCGGCGCATTTTATGTACTTAATTATTTACAGCCGCCGAAACCGAAGTCAGGACCGCCGTGTCCGCCCTTGCAGCAGCAAAGGAAAACGATTAAAAGCGGAAGCAAACAACCGCAGTTGCAGAGTTTGTCGAGTATTCCGTTTAAGCAACCGTTTTTGCAGATGCAGAGTATCAAAAGGATTATTAAAATCCAAAGGCAACAATTATCGCCTATACCGAAACAGTTATTCATAGATATTCCTCCTGTAAAATTGACAGCCTACGATAACTAACGCTATCAATACCATTATATTGTTTAATCCGAAATTTTGTGAAAGCGCATAAATCGCTTGAAAAAAAAAGTTAAATATAGTAAAATAATATAAGCGGGTATTTGCAGAGCAAAATCCGACTATAATAAATTTTATTTTGGCTACGGGTATTCTTCGTAAACCCGATAGGAGAGAATTATGGAAAAATCACAAGCAAAAAAAATCGCCGTACTCGGCGTGCTTGCCGCACTCGTAATTTTGTTACAGTGTTTAGGCG
>CAVLAV010000406.1:0-2136 GCA_963660735.1 bacterium | reverse complement strand
ATACTCAACGTGCGCACTTCGTCGGACGTTCTCGGCGACAACATAGACCGTATTTTAGATACGGCTATATTCAAACGCGTTTTGTCCTCGAAGCGCAGCGTTCGCAACGAGAGGACTTATCTCGCCGATTATAACAAGTACGTGGAAGAAACCGTCGTGTACGACGGAAACTACAATATGCTCGTGTGCATAATGCGCGATATAACCGACGAGGAAAACGAACGCGAGAAAAAAGAAAGCATTTCCCGTCAAACCGTGGAAGTCGCGGATAAGGTCGTGGATAAGCAGATGCGTATAGTACAGGAGATAGCGTCTTTGCTCGGCGAAACGGCAGCCGAAACGAAGATAGCACTTACGAAATTAAAGGAGTCGATTTCCGATGAATGATTTGTGCGTTGACGTCGGGTATAAAAGTATAAACCATTACGGCGAGCAACTTTGCGGCGACCACGTGGACGTGGTGGAACAAAACGAAAATTCGCAGATAGTTGTTTTAGCCGACGGGCTCGGCAGCGGCGTTAAAGCAAGCATACTTTCCACTCTTACTTCAAAAATAATATCCACTATGATGGCGGAAGGGTTGTCGCTTACCGACTGTGTGGAAACGATAGCCGCCACTTTGCCGATATGCTCGGTAAGGGGCGTTGCGTATTCCACTTTTACCATAATACACGTAGTCGATAACGAAACCGCGGAAATTATAGAATTCGATAATCCGCAGGTCATAGTTCTCCGCGAAGGCAGTAATTACCTTTATAAAAGAACGGAAATGAACGTCGGCGGAAAAACGGTGTATAAGTCGGTTATCTCGCTTAAAGAAGGCGATATATTCATCGCGGCCAGCGACGGCTGCCCCCACGCGGGACTCGGCACTAGGTATAACTTCGGTTGGAAAAGGGAAGATATAATCAACTTTATGTTGCCTATGGTGTACGTCGGGTATACAGCAAAAACGCTCGCTACCATACTCGTTGACGAATGTAATCGTCTGTACGGCGGACAACCCGGGGACGACGCCACCGCCTGCGTGTTAAAGGTGAGGCGGCGCGAACCCGTAAACATACTTTTCGGACCGCCCGCCAACCCCGACGACAACGAAAGAATGATGTCCTTGTTCTTTTCCAAGGAGGGCAAACACATAGTTTGCGGCGGCACGACCTCGTCGATTGCGGCAAAATATCTCGGTAAACCCTTAAAGGCGAGCCTTAACTTTGTAAAAAGCGACGTTCCGCCCATTGCGGAAATCGAGGGCGTGGACCTCGTTACCGAGGGCGTTATTACTATGAACAGAGTGGTAGAGTACGCAAAAGATACGCTTAAAGACAACGAACTTTACGAAAAATGGAGTTTCGGACAAGACGGCGCGTCGCTTATTTGCCGAATGCTTTTCGAGGAGGCAACCGACATAAACTTTTTCGTAGGCAGGGCGATAAATCCCGCTCACCAAAACCCCGATTTGCCCATTAACTTTAATATAAAGATGAATTTAGTGGAAGAACTATCCAAAAGCCTCCGCCAAATGGGCAAAAGAGTAAAAGTAAGTTATTTTTAAGATTTACTTTCTTTAAATCAACGTTTTGCCTCCTCGGTGTCGTTCACTTTTTGCGTGTTGGGTGCTATACTTAATGCGTAAAAACGAACGGAAAGTTCGCAGGAGGTAAAAAATGAACACAGACAAAATTTATGCACAAACGGTAGCAAACGAATACGCGGTTAAAGATACGCGTAAAGTAGTCGCGCTTAAAAAACTCGACGCAAAAGCAAAATTGCCCGCGACTATTTTTACTTACACTTTCGGCATTATCGCCGCACTCGTATTCGGCGCGGGTATGTGCCTTGCAATGAAAGTTATCGGCGACGGCGGAGTTGCTTCGGTAACGGCGGGAGTTATAATCGGCTTGGTCGGTATGGCTTGCGCGGGTCTTAATTATCCTATTTATAAAAAGATAAAAGAAAACGGAAAAAAGAAATACGCATCCGATATAATTCGTCTTGCGAAAGAAATTGCCGATGAAAACGAATAATCGCTTAAAAACCGTATTGCCGCATCCGCCGCTGTGGGCGCGAGAAATCTCGCCCGTATGCGTGGACGCGGCATACGCCGTTTTTCGACTTATAACGGGACTTATTTATTCG
>CAVLAV010000405.1:0-2138 GCA_963660735.1 bacterium | reverse complement strand
GTATACGAGGGCAGGGGCGAAATGACGTTGTCCTCTATAAGCGTATCCCGCCCGGGGCTACTGCTTTCGGGGTACTACGAACATTTTGACAACACGCGTATCGAGGTTATGGGACACGCCGAAAGCGAATACGTGGCGGCGCAAAATCCCGAACGGAGAATGCAGGTTTTAGAGGAACTTTTCAAACGGGATATCCCTTGCCTTATAATTTCGCGCAATCTCGATTTCCCCGAAGAAACTATCGCGCTCGCGCAAAAATATAAGTGCCCGCTTTTCCGTTCGCCGAAAATAACTACGGTGCTTATAAACGACGTTACCGCTTATCAAAGCGAACTGCTCGCGCCTACCGAGGTCGTGCACGGCGTTTTAATGGACGTATCCGGCATAGGTATTTTAATAACGGGTAAGTCGGGCGTAGGTAAAAGCGAAATAGCGTTGGAACTCATAAGCCGCGGACATCGCCTCGTCGCCGACGACAGCGTTATTATAAAGAACATAAACGACCAACTTATAGGCAAGTCGCCCGAAAAGATAAGGTACTTTATGGAAATTCGCGGTATAGGCATAATAAATATTCAACAGATGTTCGGACCGGGGTCTATCCGTCCGTCGGAGGCGATAGACATAATCGCCGAACTTTCCCCGTGGGAAGAAGGTAAGAATTACGACCGTATCGGCACGGAAGAAACTTACGAAACCATACTCGGCATAGATACTTTAAAGGTGGTAATACCCGTTACCCCCGGTAGGAATATCCCCGTCGTGTTGGAAACCGCCGCGAGGAAGTACCGCTTAAAGCAAGCGGGTTACGACCCTGCCAAAGCGCTTATGGAAAGCGTTTTCGGCTCTTCCGACGAAGAAGAAAAATAATAATAGCAGGGCGGGCGCACCTTATCGGTGCGCCCGCCTTTAAAAAGTCATTATATTAAGCGAAGGCGGAACATCCTTCGCTCATTTTTGTGTCAACGAAAACCACGCGACTATCGCGTGGTTCAAAAAAGGTTAACCGTTGAGGAATAGACATAAAAACTCCGCTTGTGTATAATAAAATTGTGATTTGCCGGTTACAAATAAAACACAAGCGGAGGATATTAAATGAATAAAACAAATAATGACAGAAACAGTTTATCACATACGGTATGGAATTGCAAGTATTATATAGTTTTTGCCTCGAAAATGGGAAACATAAAATTTGCATACAGAAACAGAGAGTTTTGGTGTAAAGGATTTTATGTAGACACAGTAGGAAAAGATACGAAAATGATAAGAGAATATATATCGAATCAGTTAAAACGAGAAAAAGAGTTTGATCAGTTGAGAATTTTTGATCCGAGAGACCCGTTTACGGGTAGCAAGTAAAACAACGCACGACTGGCAGGTCAATAAAAGACGCACTTGTGCGTTGCTAAAAATATTAGGGTTATACCCGAAAAAGGAAAGCTACCCCGCTATGCGGGTGGATATTTACTAGATTACGGTGTAATATGAAGGAAAAAGAGATAGATCGCTTTCAGGAAATAGCGGGCGGCGGGAAGAAAAAACCGAATGCCGAAATAAAGCGGTTGGAAGAGACAAAGCCGCTTGAAATAAGTAGAGAAGAATATTCCGAGTGCGAATTGACGGAAGTTAAAATTCCCGCGTTCGACGAGGAAAAAGCGTATTCGGAATTTATAAAAGAAAAAGCCGAATTGCGTAAAAAATTAGAGCCTTTCTTGATCGATTACGGCGGCGAATTGAATACTCCCGTAGTAAAAACTCGGTTGAAAGAGTTTTATTACAGGAAGGAAACCGAAGGGGATAAAAAAGATTTCGGGCGGGTACTGCGCGGCGAGGGCGAATGGGAAAAGATAACTTTGCCCAAATACGAAGGTCCTGCGGGCAGGTGGAACGCTTTTTACCGCACTACTATATTCGGAATGCGCAAGTTTACTATGGACGAAAATTCCACGCCCAAAGGCGCGTTTTATCTTAATAACGAACGGATAATTCTGCGCGGCGCTAACGAAATGGGACATCTGCCGCGTTCGGTTATGGAAAACGACGATAATCGCCTTATAGACGATATTTTAACGGCGAAAGTGGCACATCTCAACTTTTACAGAATGACGCAACGCCCCCGTTTTAATAAAATCTACGAC
>CAVLAV010000404.1:0-2147 GCA_963660735.1 bacterium | reverse complement strand
ATACTCCGTAGACCTCCACCCTCCCGGGAGATTACTTCGCTACGCTCGTAAAGACAGTATTTTACTTCCTCCTTCGGGGAAAGTGGCACGAAGTGCCGATAGGGGATAAAATGTCATTGCGAGCCGCAGGCGCGGCAGAATTTCCGTGTCATCGCGAGCGCAAGCGTGGCGATCCCCGTGAGTAAAGTGCGCGACACATACTCCGCCTTTTATTCCAAGGGATTGCCGCGGTCGCTTTGCTCCCTCGCAATGACAACTAAAAAAAACGCATTTCGCCCGCGATAGATAAGTCGGTAAGGGCGGACGCCGCCTTTTTCGGCAAAAATTTTAAAAATCTTTGTAAATATCGGGTTATTGCCTTAAAAAAGGTTGACGGAAAATATAAAATTTGCTAAAATTATCTTATGGTATTCCTGATCGTGGGGCAAAGTATGCCCTCTCGCATTACGGAACGCTTTATTTTGCTTTCTTTAAACGAAATAGGGTTTTCGTTTTTAAGAATATTCCACTACTATAAGGAGGTAAAAAATGCCAACTATCAACCAACTCATCAAGAGCGGAAGAGTAACGGCTAAGGAAAAGAGTAAAGCCCCCATTATGGGCAACTGTCCTCAAAAAAGAGGCGTATGCCTTTCGGTTACTACTACTTCTCCCAAAAAGCCTAACTCCGCACTCCGCAAAATCGCAAGAGTTCGTCTGACTAACAAGCAGGAAGGTACGGTTTACATTCCCGGCGAAGGACACAACCTTCAGGAACACAGTTCCGTACTCATTCGCGGCGGCAGGGTCAGAGATTTGCCCGGCGTAAGATACCACATTATTCGCGGTACTCTCGATACGGCAGGCGTTGCCAAGAGAAAACAGGCAAGAAGCAAATACGGCGCTAAACGCCCCAAATAATCGTTTTTAAACGGTTAAAACCATTTTCCTACTTATAGCGGAATATTCATTATATACTATACCCGCAATGGTAGGCAGTACGACGAGTTTTCGTCGGAAGATTCGCTCCCGAAGTTAAAGCCAACGCAAAGCAGTCTGCAGGGCGGCGGCAAAGTAGGTTTAAGAGCGATAGCAGACACGGGGTTTAAACCCTATCTAAAATTTAAAGGAGGACATTATTATGCCAAGAAGAGGTAACGTTCCTAAAAGGGACGTACTGCCCGATCCTATATACGGCAACAAGGTACTTACCAAACTTATCAATCAGGTAATGCTTGACGGTAAAAAGGGAACGGCGCAAACCATCGTTTACGACGCGCTTGCCAAAGCACAAGAAAAGTTGGGCGCAGAACCGATGGATATATTCAATCAAGCAATGAACAACGTTATGCCCCTTCTCGAAGTTAAAGCGAGGAGAGTAGGCGGTTCTAACTACCAAGTTCCTATCGAAATCAGACCCGAAAGAAGGCAAACTCTCGCTATCCGTTGGATAGTTGCGTCGGCAAGAAAGAGAAGCGACCGCGATATGAGCAACAAACTCGCATCGGAAATTATAGACGCTTACAACAACACCGGCGGCGCGGTCAAGAAGAAGGAAGACACGCACAGAATGGCGGAAGCGAACAAGGCGTTCGCGCATTACCGTTGGTAAGTCGCATAGGAGAAAAATATGCCAAGACAATACGACTTATATCATACCAGAAACATAGGTATAATGGCTCACATCGACGCGGGCAAGACCACCACTACCGAGCGTATACTTTTCTACACGGGAAAGACGCATAAACTCGGCGAGGTTCACGACGGCGCGGCGACTATGGACTTTATGGTTCAGGAACAAGAAAGAGGTATAACCATTTGTTCCGCAGCCACCACTTGTTTCTGGAAAGGCAACAGAATAAACATTATCGACACCCCGGGACACGTTGACTTTACCGTAGAGGTTGAAAGATCTCTCCGCGTACTTGACGGCGCGGTGGCTACCTTCTGCGCGAAGGGCGGCGTTGAGCCGCAGTCTGAAACCGTATGGCGTCAGGCGGACAAGTATCACGTTCCCCGTATCGCATACGTAAACAAAATGGACATCAACGGCGCGAACTTTGAAAACGCCGTAAATATGATGCGCGAAAGACTTAAAGCCAACGCTATTCCCATCTGCCTTCCTATCGGTAAGGAAGATACTTTCTGCGGTATTATCGACCTCGTTC
>CAVLAV010000403.1:0-2151 GCA_963660735.1 bacterium | reverse complement strand
AGTGCCTTATGAATACCGTCGCTCGCAAACCCTTGCAAGCAAGTTTGCTCGCTCGGTATTGACGCGATGACACGGAAATTTAACTTCGTTCAAAATCAAAATAAAAAAGGAGGCAAATATGAGCAAATTTATCAAATGGCTGTGCGTCGTTACGGTAACGCTGTCGGTTGCGCTCGTAGGCGCGTTGTCGCTTACGGCGTGCAGACAAAATAGCGGAAACGGCTCGCAGACGGAAAGTCCGAGTAATACCGAAAGCCCGAGCGGCGACGAGAGTTCTTCGGGCAGTCAAAGCACGGGCGGCGAAGAGAGTTCGTCAAGCGGCGGGGAGAGTTCGGGCGGCGAAGAAAGTTCGTCGGGCGGTTCTTCCGAAAGCAGCGGCGGTTCGAGCGAAAACCCCGAGCCGAAAACTTTCACCGTTATTTTCGATACCAACTTGGGCGAAACGGTCGCTCTTGATGGCAGCGCGCCCCAAAGCGTAACCGAAAACGAGGGTGGCACGATAATTTTACCGATTTTAAAAAGTCTTAATTATATTGACTTTATAGGTTGGCGAGTGAAAGGCACTTCCAAAGTGTTAAGCGGCGAGTACACCGTTGAAAAGAACGTAACTCTCGTAGCGGTTTGGGACGATCCGTACACGGGCAACTATTAAAAAGGAGCATACTAAAATGAAAAAATTTATTAAAGCGATAAGTGCGGCGCTGTGCGCGACTATGGTTTGCACGGCGGCAATATCCTGTTCGGGCAAAAAGGACGACGAAGTAGACCCGCAGGGCAGAAGAATACTTAAATTCGAGTTTTTAAAAGCGGGTTTCGGCACGGAAGTTTACGAAAAACTTGCCGACGCTTATATGGCGGAGCATAAAGACGTGCTTATTAAGTTGATACCCAACGTAAACATCAACTCCACCACGGCGACCAAACTCGAGGCGAACAACAACGTGGCCGACCTTTACAGCATAAGGGATATGGGTGAAATTCGTCGTTACGCCGTAAAAGGTTGGGTAGAGGATTTAACTCCGCTTCTGGACGAAAATTTGACCGAAGATTTAACCCTTCGCGATTCGCTCACGGGCAACGCGGTAGGCGTAAGTTCTTACCAAGGCAAGTTGTACGCTATCCCCGAGTATACGAGCGTTTCGGGCTTTTGCTACAATAAAGGAATGTTCGAGCAGTACGGTTGGGAAATTCCCGAAACTACCGAGGAATTAGAGGCGCTTTGCAAGCAAATCAAAAAGGACACCAACGGTACGGTTGCGCCCATAGTTTATTGCGGCGCGGCGGCAGACGGCTATTTGTATATACCCACCAACAACTGGATAAGTATGTACGAAGGCATTGATAACTTAAATAAATTCTACGCTATGGATAGCGCGGAAGTGTATAATCCCGCAAATTCGCAGGGTAAATTACACGCGCTTGAAACGCTTAAAAAGTTTTATTTCGATAACGACGGCGAGTATTGTATGGATAAGAGTATGGGTAAGTCGCACATAACCGCTCAAACCGACCTTATTCAGGGCAAAGCCGCTATGATGGCTAACGGCAGTTGGTTGCAAAACGAAATGAAGAGCGTTCTTGCAAAAAATCCGACTTTCCGTTTAGGAATGTTTAAGTTCCCCGAGTATTCCGAAAACGGCGTAATAAAGCACGCCGACGGCTACACCACCGAGGACGGAAAATCGGTATTAAACTGCGGTTTCGGCGCGAATTACTTCGTACCCAAAAACGCCGCGAACAAAGCCGACGCGCTCGACTTTTTAAAGTTTATCAACCGCCCCGATATTTGTGTTTTGTATACGCAGTACAGCAACGCGGTTCGTCCGCTCACTTATAATCTCGATTCTTCTACCGCCGATTATAAAGATATGAGCGAATACGGCAAAGACATAATAAGCATAGCCAAAAACAATTATATGTATCAACCCGCGCAAACTTCGCCTATGGCGCTCACGGGCAGGTTAGGACTCTGGCCCGCAAGCGGCGGTTACTGGTACTTTAAAATGTACAACGACCCCACGCAATATACGCCCGCGGCTTGTCTTGAAAAAGACTACGAGTACGCCAAGACCAACTGGGACGAATTCTTAAAAGGCACGACCTGAAATACCGCGAGGGAATATCCCCTATCGTCGGCGTTGCCGACACTTC
>CAVLAV010000402.1:0-2165 GCA_963660735.1 bacterium | reverse complement strand
TTCGGCTTTTTTATGGGTATCGGATTTTTTCTGGCTGTCAAGGCAAGAAAATATTGCTTATATGTTTCAAAATAACTATTTCTATGCAATTTTTTCTTGTTTTTATACCGACTATAAAATCGATTTTGGGGTACCCTTGACTGCGGCGAAAAAATCCGATGAGATCGGGGCGCCGAAAGGCAAAAAAATTCAAAAGGAGATTCCGCTATGAGTCGATTGTTTCATTTTGTCCCGTTTTGTTGGGAAAAGTTGCGAAACTTCCCCGCGCTGTTGGGAAACTTGCTCGTTTTTGCTCTATTATTTCATTTAATTACGTGATATAATCTCTTTCGCAACCCGAAAAATCATCTGTCTCGTACATTATTTCTATGAATTTAGCAAAAATGAGAACCATCAACGAATCTGTATCTTTAATCAAAGCGGCAGATCCCGATTCTGCCATCACTTACAATTTTATCCGAAAACTCGTCTCGGAAAATAAAATCAGATACTTTATGTCAGGGAAAAAAGTTATTCTGAATTTCGACGACCTGCTTCGGATTATCGATCATAACACAGGAGATTAATTTATGCCTACCATCAGAACAAGAGAAACCAAACAAGGCACCGTTTACACCATTCAGGTCAAAGTCAAAAATCCCGTAACCGGAGCCACCGTTATAAAAACCACAACATGGAAACCGGAAAATGGGTTAACACCTAAAAAAGCGCAGACCGAATGCGAAAAATTTGCCGAATTGTATGAACAAAGCATTAAAAAACTCTACTCGTCCGCTTGCACAAATACACTCGATCGAAAAATTACATTCGCTGCCTTTGCTCAAAAATGGCTTGAACGCGTTCAAAAAGATTTTTCCGTGCACTACTACGAAATGAGCATCGAATCCGTCAAGTGGATCAATCGTTACCTCGGCGGATTCAAACTTGTAGAAATTACGCCGTATATGATTCAATCTTTTTACGATAAACTCGACGAGGAAACTTATACCGTTACTCATATTACTCCTAAACTCAACACATTACGCGAAGTAATGGACGAAAAGCATATTTCTTACTCCGTTTTAAGACATAAATTCACTTTAAATCCGGCAACGCTGGCAAAACTTTTCGGCGGAGCTTCTGTTGGTATAGAGTGCGCGACTTCTGTCGCAAAAATTCTTAACGTTAAAGTCGAATTGATTTTCAATGTCAGCAGCGAACAACGACTATATTCCTCTAATACCATCGCGAGAATCAAACGTGCTACTCGCTGCATCTTCGCTCTTGCCAAACGACAACGCCTTATCGACGATAATTTCGCATCCGCCGATTACGTTACTTATTCCAAGAAGATAAAACGTAATATCAATTTTCTTGACGACAAACAAGCCAGGGAATTATGTTCCACCGCTCTCGCTTACCCGGATATACGCGTCAAAACATGCATCCTGCTACTCTTGCTTACAGGTATGCGCCGGGGTGAAGCAGCCGGGCTGGAATGGAAAGATATTGATTTTGAAAATCATATTATTTCTATCCGCCGCACAAGCAATTACAGCAAAACGTTAGGTATTTTCACAAAAGAGCCGAAAACGGAAGGCTCTATCCGACAAATTTCCGCGCCTCAATTATTAATCGACACCTTAAAGGAATACCGTTTGTACTATAACGATCTCGCCGATAAATGGGGCGCCAAATGGGTACATTCGGACCGCCTTTTTGTCCGGGAACACGGCGAACCGATGAGCCCGGATACAATCAATTTTTGGTTTAAAAAACTGTTAAATAGCACCGATTTGCCACACGTTACGGTGCATAGCCTTAGACATACAAACATTACGTTGCAAATTGCAGCCGGCGTTCCGCTTGTTACCGTCGCCGCTCGCGCAGGACACTCCAGAACCAGCACCACCACCGATATTTACAGCCACTTTATTAAATCGCAAGATGCCGTCGCAGTTCAGGCTCTCGATAATATTTTCAACTCTACCGACAAAGGAGAATAAATTTATGTATGTTCCGATTTTAAGAAAATTAAACGACGCCGTTCGGCAAATCAAATCCGCCGATCCCGATTCTGTTATCTCCCGCTATTTCATTGAATGTCTAGTCGATAAAAAAGTCTTACATCCCATAATGTACGGAGATTCATGGATGATCAATCTCGACGAATTATTCTTTTATTT
>CAVLAV010000401.1:0-2170 GCA_963660735.1 bacterium | reverse complement strand
CGCAAACGTGAAAGATCCCAACAGACCTATCGGAACGTTTATTTTCGTCGGTCCTACGGGCGTGGGTAAAACCGAACTTTCCAAGGCTTTGTCTGAGGTCGTTTTCGGCGATAAAGACAGCCTTATCAGGCTTGATATGAGCGAATATATGGACAAAAGTTCGGTTTCTAAACTCATAGGCGCGCCCCCCGGGTACGTCGGGTACGAGGAAACGGGCGTTTTAAGCGATAAAGTCAGAAGGAAACCTTATTCGGTCGTATTGTTCGACGAAATCGAAAAAGCCGATTCCGAAATATTCAACTTAATGTTGCAAATTCTCGACGAAGGCAGGCTTACCGACAATAAGGGTAAACTTATAAACTTTAAAAATACGATAATAATACTTACTTCCAACGTCGGCGCGGCGATTACGACCGAGAAAAACGACTACGGCTACGTTTCCGAAGAGAAAAAAGAACAGGATTTAAAGGAACGTATTTACGAGGCGTTGAAACGCAAATTCAGTCCCGAATTTTTAAACAGATTAGACGATATTATCGTGTTTAAGAGTTTATCGAGGGAAGATTGCGGCAAGATAGTTGACGTAATGCTTGCAAAACTTCGTTCGAGGCTTGCCGAAAGCGGAATAACGCTTAAAGTGGCGCAGAGCGCGACCGATCTTATCATAAACGAAGGCTACGACGAAACTTACGGGGCAAGACCTTTGCGCCGAGCCATACAACGCCGCATAGAGGATATGTTGTCGGAAGAGATAATTTCGGGCAGAATAATCCGCGGCGACGAAATAACCGTGTTTGCCGACGACGGAAAAATAAGTTATATCCGAGGTAACTAATGGAAATAGGCGTATCTACCGCGTCGCTTTTTATGCGGGAATATAACGAGGACGCCGTTCAAACGCTCGATAAAGCGGGCGCGAAAGTTTGCGAGGTGTTTTTACAAACTTTTTCGGAGTATAAGCGTGAATTCGGCGAACTTTTGCTTGCAAGAAAGGGTAATTTAAAAGTTCATTCGGTGCACGTATGCACTATGAATTACGAAACGGAATTGTTTTCGGTAAATCCTCGCGCGCTTGCCGACGTTTATCCCGTGTACGAGAGCGTTCTTGGCGTTGCGGAATTGCTCGGCGCAAGTTGTTACACTATGCACGGCAGGGCGAGAATAAAGAAAACGGGCGACTACAACGATTATAAAAAGGCGGGCGAAAGGCTTGACGCGTTGAGCCGAAAAGCGAGCGAATACGGCGTTTCGCTGTGTCTTGAAAACGTAGAATGGGCGTTTTACAATCGCCCCGGGTTTTTTAAAGAAGTAAAAAAATACGCGCCGCTTTTAAAAGGAACACTCGACGTAAAACAAGCGCGTTTAAGCGGCTACGATTACGGCGAGTATCTCGACGAGATGCAGGGCGACGTAAAAACGGTGCATTTATCCGACGTAACCGAAGACGGCAAAATTTGTTTGCCTGGTAAGGGAATATTCGACTTCGAGCAACTTTTCAGACGACTCAAGGGCGTCGGTTTTAACGGCGATATGCTTATAGAGGTTTACAAAAACGACTATAAGGAAATATCCGAAATAAGTCAAAGTCTTGATTATTTACGAGAATTAAAATATAAAATTTTTTAAAAAGGAGTTAAAAAATGGCTAAAAGGTATCAAAACAGAGAATGGAAAAGTTCTATGCAACTTCGTTTGGACTATAACGGTTTAATCGACGAATTCGTAGGCAAAGAGCAAGGTATTTCCAAAAAGGAAATAGCGGCGTATAAGACTCGCGCTTTGGAGGCGCAAAGTAAAATCGCCGAAAATCGCGGTAATGGTTGGCTCGGTTGGACGGAACTCCCGTTCAATCAGAAGGAAGTAGTAGCCGATATAAACGCCACCGCAAAAACGATAAGAAAGACCGTAAAAAACTTCGTCGTTTTGGGTATCGGCGGCAGCGCGCTCGGTCCGATAGCGGTATTTCAGGCTCTTTGCCACCTTCATTATAACGATTTGCCGCAAAAAGTGCGCAAAGGTCCTAAATTTTACGTAGAGGATAACGTAGATCCCGAAAGAATGAAGGCTCTTTTAGACGTCGTAAAGGTGGAAGAAACCGTTTTCAACGTGATTACAAAGAGCGGCTCTACTTCCGAAACGATGACGCAATACCTTATTATTTACGACTTGCT
>CAVLAV010000400.1:0-2175 GCA_963660735.1 bacterium | reverse complement strand
TAAATGAAAAAATTTATTATGATATTATTGATTTTGTCTGTGGCGTTTTGTTTTACGGCGGTCGGCTGTAAAACGGAACGCAACGACGAACAAACGAGCGTGAGCCAAGGCGACGGCGGCGACGAGAGCGGCGGCGAAACGAGTGAAAGCAAAAGCGATAACGAGGAAAAGAGCGATGGCGTAATAAAGCCGTCGCCCGATTCCGACTGGTCGCTTGGCGAAATACCTATATAATAAGGAGTAAAAAATGACTAAAAAATTATGCGCTACGATTATGGCGGTATTCGCCGCTTGCTTTTTCGGCATCGCGGCGGCTAACTTTGCCGCGATAAAATCGGTTAAGGCGGACGAAGAGCAAATTTATACCTGGCCGAGCGATTATATCGTGGGCAAGTCCGCGTGGCAGGGTGCAAACGAAATAGCGTTGGCAATAGAGAGTAACGATAAAACAGTTTGGGCAAACTCGACTAAATTTTTAACCGATAGCGTAGATAAAAGCAAAGTAACTTATACGCGCGGCGGCGTAAGTGAAAACGCTTATTCCGTTATTTACGACGGCAAGGGCGTGCATTATAAATTCAACGGCTCGTCGATAAGCGAAATAGGCAATACGGCGAAGGAAGGCGATAAATTCGAGATCAGCAAAGATTTCACCTTTACTTTGCACGCCAACAAGGACAACACCGCCGAAGGCTACGAAAAGTGGACTAACAGAACTTATACTTACGGCAGGACTATTTCTTACTCCTACACGGGCGGAGTGTGGAAAAGCAACGTTTACTCGGTAACTTTCGATTACGGCGAAAAACGAAACACCACCGAGATAAACGCGGGCGAAAAAATATCCGCTCCCGAGGAAGTTCCGCAAAAGGAAGGTTTCGAGTTTATCGGTTGGAAAGAGAGCGGCGCTTTTTACGATTTTTCCTCGCCCGTAAATAAAGATATTACTTTAACGGCGTACTTTATATCGAGCGACGAAATAATAAAAGACGATACCGTTTTATATACGAACGACGCCCTTCGCGAGAAACTCGGCGGGGCGGCTTTCGAGTGGCAAAAGAGCGGGAGCGGCACGGTTATCACTCATAACGGCGATAAGGTATACAAAGGACTTAACCTGAACGAGTTGGCGGATAAAGACTATCACGAAAACGCGGGTACGGGTATAGGCGGCTATTCCGATTACGATTCCACGACGATATGGTATCAGACTTACGGCTACGCCGAAGTTTATTACAGCGGCAACAACGGTATGGTAAACGGTTTCGAAGGCGCGTTGAAAGGGCTTGTAGATACGGCTTGCGTGCCGATACTTACCGTAGAGGCGGGATTTTATCCGCAGGACGGCGCAAAGGAATTTTTCCGCGACGCAGACGGCAATCCGCATAAAATCAAGGCTTGGTTATACGCTTACGGCGTAACCGAAAGCGGCGTTACGGCGCAGTCCGAGCCTTACGAGTTCGAGATAAGCGCGGGTAATTTCACCACTTTAAGAGCAGACCTTGCAAGTAGCGGAATTAAGTATATAGAGCGATTTGCGGTAGTTATAGACTTTAAATCCGCGCTCGAAAGTTTCACCGAGGCGAGAAGGGCGACGGGCAAGCAGGACTTGTTCTATCTTGCCAACGTTAAATTCGGCAAAGCGCCGAGCGCGACGGCTGAAAAAGTTTTAACCGCCAACGCGGACGACGTATATTTCTTTAACGGCGCGTGCCTTAAAGGTTATTTCGGCGACGAGTACAAGTCGGCAAAAGTTTTCCGTTCCAACGGCGCGGCAGTTGCCGTGGGCGGCGTTCCTACGACCGATTATAAGTATTCTACTATGCGTATTTCCGCAGGAAAGTACGTAACGCTTTGCTTGCGTTCGCCTATAAAGGCAAGCGACTATACTTACCTCGATTTAGAGGCTTTGGCGTGGGCGCAAATAGCCGACGGCGGTTACAAGGAAGAAACGGCAAGCACTTATTATTTTAAGACTTTAAAATATAACGCGGCAAACGCGGACGAAGGCACTACCGTCGCGCTTTTAAAGCGGCAATGGGGTAAAATGCGTATTCCGCTTGCGGATTACGCCGACGAAAACGGTTTCGTTACGAAAATAGTTATTCTCTACGCGGGTACGAACGAACAAAGAACGGCGGAAGAAGAACAGCAGTATTCCATAAATTTAATGTT
>CAVLAV010000399.1:0-2175 GCA_963660735.1 bacterium | reverse complement strand
CAAATTTGAAAGTATACATTATTTCAGCAGATTTTTCAAATCGCAGACGGGTTTATCTCCACGCAAATATCGGTCGATGTACAATAAAAAATATTGCCGCTGACTTATGCTACAACAGCAACAACGAAAGGCAGAAAAATATGAAGTCTATTATAAACCCGCGTATTGTCCGTAAATTGTGCTAAAATTATCTTGCGTTTTATCGGAGGTTGTGATATAATAGCGTTATTAAAATGGATAAATCAATGTCGGAAAGGAGCATTTATGTTCGAAAGAAAGGTTTATAAAAAGTTATTGATGTGGAAAAGGGAGTCTTCCGGAGAAAAAGCATTGCTTATCGAGGGGGCGCGCCGAATAGGCAAATCTACCATTGCGGAAGAGTTTGGGAAAAAGGAATATAAAAGTTATATTCTCATTGATTTCAACGATGTGAGCAATGTTGTTAAAGACGCGTTTGAAAAATATCTGAATGATTTGGATACTTTCTTTTTGATTTTGTCTACCGAATATAACACGACTCTTTATCCGAAAGAATCTCTGATTATTTTTGACGAAATCCAGCAATATCCTAAAGCAAGACAATCGATAAAAAAACTGGTCAAAGACGGCAGATACGATTATATCGAAACAGGTTCTTTGATTTCGATACGCGAAAACGTCAAAGGTATTACTATTCCGTCGGAAGAAAGACGAATCAGTATGTATCCGATGGATTTCGAGGAATTCTGCTGGGCACTCGGCGAAACCAAAATGACAGAATATATCAGAAAATGTTTTGGTGAAAAAAAGCCTTTGGAAGATACGTTGCATCATAAAGCGATGATGCTTTTCAAGCAGTATATTCTCGTTGGCGGAATGCCGAAAGCGATTGAGAAATACCTCGATAACAATCGCAGTTTTGCCGCCGCCGATATAGAAAAAAGGGATATTTTATCTCTTTACCGTAGCGATATAAGCAAGATAGACAGAAATTATCGTTCGAAAGTTTTATCCATATTCGACCAAATACCGGGCTTTTTGTCGCAACACGAAAAGAGAGTTCGTTTATCGTCCATTGAGGAAAAATCCACATTTCCAATGTACGAAGAAACATTCTTTTGGCTTGGCGATTCGATGATTGTAAACGAATGCTTTAATTGCGCCGATCCTAATATCGGATTGTCTATCAACGAAGAAAGAACAACTCTCAAATGTTATATGGGTGACACGGGACTGCTTGTAAGCCACGCATTTGACGAAAACGAACTTGCGGAAGAAAATTTATATAAGCAAATATTGCACGATAAATTATCTATAAACGAAGGCATGATTTTCGAAAATGCGATTGCGCAATGCCTCGTCGCAAACAGTTACAGATTGTTTTTCTACACTCAATACAATACAGAAAAAAAACGTAACGATATTGAAATAGACTTTTTGATTTCCAACGGCAGTAAAACCAAACAAAAAATATTCCCGATAGAAGTTAAATCGGGCGCAAAATACTCAACGACGTCTTTGGACAATTTCGTTCGGAAATACCATTCAAGAATCGGTCAAGCGTATATTATTCACACAAAAAATCTTTGCATAAAGGGAGAGGTTATTTGCATCCCTTCATATATGGCTATGTGTTTGTAAATACGAAGCCATAATAATGTGAACGGGTAAAGACTTAAACAATACAAAGGAGAATGCTTTATGCTTATAATTGAAAAAAAGATTTAGAGATTTTTTGTTGCTAAAGTAGTATTTTTAGAACAATATCAAAATAAATATCAACTTATAAAAGACATAAATGCAAGTAATTGCATGGAAATGATAAGAATAGATACGAATCAAAAAGTTGTTATTTCGCTTTTAAGTAAACCTAAAAAACAAAGATATTCCTAAATTGCCTATTATTAAACGGGAACTCGCTATCTAATTGTTTTAGGGTGCTCTGCTGTACTGAAGATATCCCTTCGTTTCGTCCGAGGAAAGAATGAGTTTTGCCGTGAATGAACGATTGAATCTGATATTCAAACGAGCAAGAGCGGCGTCTTCCTCCGTCATAAGTTCGGGCGCAACGGAAAATGCGCTTTCGTCCTCATCATCTTCGTCGTCGTTGTCTTCAACAACGCTTGCGGCAACTTCTTCCGTAGTCGCAGCGACGATAACGTTTTCGGTTTTCGTTTCTGCGGATTCTTCGGTCGT
>CAVLAV010000398.1:0-2176 GCA_963660735.1 bacterium | reverse complement strand
GACCGTATAGACGATATCAAGCACTGGTTTACCGAGAGCGCGCGCGAGGCGAACGAAAAACTCGGCAAAGAAATGGTCGAAAAATCGCTCGAATATCTTGAAAAAGTAATAGTATAAAAACAAAACAGTCCGTCGGGCAGTCGCCCGACGGACTATTGTTATATAAGATGAATTGTATAATCGAAATTTACAAAAGGTTGATAGAAAAAAACAAGAAAAAAACTTTTCGATTGTGTATAATCATAGTCGGGAGAGTAGGGCAGGTAGGAACTCTTTTTTCATCTATACCGCAGTGGCTCATTTTAGCAATTATCAATTTGTTTTCGGGGTTAATTTAGATTTCGTAATAGACTTTTCAAAGGAAAATAAGAAATAATTTAATTAAAAATACAATTTTATTTTAATTATGAAAGTGCAATGTTGCATTATCTTTTAAAAATTTTATATTTTATCGCAATTAGAGTTGACTTAAACGTTGTTTTTGCGTATAATGAGCCATATCGTGAAAATTGAAAGTATGACGAGGCTGAAATGAAACAAGGAGAATTTGAACTTTTATCAAAGCAATTTGCGACGCCGCAAGCCGTTATGACGGAAATTATCAATTTAAAAGCAATACAAGGTCTGCCTAAAGGTACAGAACACTTTTTAAGCGATTTACACGGCGAGTCGGAAATATTTTTACATATATTAAGGAATGCGTCGGGCGTTATTCGCACTAAAATAGACCTTGCGCTTGGTAAAAGCGTGTCTGAGGAAGAAAAGAATAAACTTGCCGCGCTTATTTATTATCCCGAAGAGTATTTGTCGCGTATACCCGAAAAGGAAAAGACGTACTCGTTTTATTCGGGGATTTTGCGGCGTTTAATAGAGGTTATAAAACTTACGACGGCAAAATATACCCGCTCAAAAGTGCGTAAAGCCATTCCGACGGAATACTGCTATATAATCGACGAACTTATAAATATGCCGTATCACAGCATATCCAAGGCGAAATATTATAACGGCATAATCCGCGAAATTATCGAGTTGGGCAATGCGGAAAACTTTATAATTCGTATGAGTTATTTAATTCAGCGACTGGCGATAGACAGGTTGCACGTCGTAGGGGATATATACGATCGCGGCAACGGCGCGCCGAAAATAATAGATACGCTTGCCGCTTACCATTCCTTAGATATAGAGTGGGGCAATCACGATATACTATGGATGGGCGCGTTTTTCGGAAACGCGGCTTTAATTTGTAATTTACTGCGCATAAATTGTCTTTATCGTAATTTACAGGTTATTGAAAATTACGGAATAAATTTACGCCCCTTAATGAGTTTTGCTTTGGAAGAGTATGCCGCCGATGATTGCGAAAAGTTCGTTATATCCGACCTTTACGGCATAGAAAGCGAACTGGAACGCAACGCCGTTCTGCGCAAGATGACCAAAGCGGTTACGGTTTTGCAATTAAAACTCGAAAACGAACTCATAAGAAATCATAGCGAATTCGAGATGGACGACAGAATTCTTCTTAAAGACGACGAGTTGACGGATAAAGAGAAAGAACTCGTTAATTATCTTATAGGTGAGTTTTCTTCAAGTAAACGGTTGTCGGAGCATATAGATTTTCTCTTGAAAAAGGGAAGTATGTACAAAGTCTTTAACGGAAATCTTATAATGCACGGTTGCGTGCCTACGGAGGAAAACGGGGAGTTTTCGCTCGTACCCGTAGGCAACGAAAAATATTCGGGCAAAAAGTTATACGATAAACTGAATGCTGTAGTAAAAAACGCCGCGCGCGGAGATAAATACGCGATAGATTATACTTGGTATTTGTGGTGCGGAAAGAAATCGCCGCTTTTCGGGCGGGATAAAATGCGTACTTACGAAAAGTATTTCGGTGGCACGATAATCGAAAAAGAAGATCCGTATTATAACTTCGTAAAATCGGAAGAATATTGCCTGAAAGTTTTAAACGAATTCGGAGCAAACGGCAAGTATGCGGTAATAGTAAACGGACATAAACCCGTCAGGGTAAAGGACGGGGAGATGCCCGAAAGCGGAAATTGCCGCCATATAACGATAGACGGAGGACTGTCCAAGGCGTACAGTTTAAAAACGGGGATAGGCGGATATACGCTTATAAGCAATTCGGAAGGGTTGTATCTCGTGAGCGACGGGCCGGGAT
>CAVLAV010000397.1:0-2176 GCA_963660735.1 bacterium | reverse complement strand
TTCAACGCCGAAACGCTCGGCTTTTCATACTGTTTTTTCATAATTAAACCGCCTTCTCAAAATATTTTTTGGCCGCCTCGCCGTAGAGGTACAAACCAAGCGCCGCGTTCTTCTTTTCTTGCGACGATTCGGAACTCGAAACCACTTTACCAGCATAAGCGTATGCGCTTAATTTTACCGTCAAAGTAGTACCGTCGGCAGCCTTAAAGGTTATCTCGTACTCCGTACCGAGCATAGGCGCGGGTATATGCGGAATGTCCACGAAATACTTTCCGTCCGATTCGGCGTATTCGAGTTTGAAAGTCCTGTCCTTGCCGTCGTTATATTTAACCGTTATATTATAGTCTTCGGCATTTTCGGCGGTAAAATACACTCTTAAAGTGCTATCCGATTGCAAAAGCATATCTGCGGAATTTACCGTCAAACCCGTAGCCGAACCTTCCTTAACGACGGTTTGAGTTATCTCAACCCCGTCGAGCGGATTTTCGCCCTCCGCGTGCAATCCCGCGTTTGCAAGATTTTCCGTGTTCACGCCGAAATAAATCTGCGCGTAAGCGCCGTAATCGAGCATTGCGGTAACTAATTCTTTAAGTTCGTCGCTGCTGCTTTCACTGTTTAAAAGATAGTCGGCGTACTTTCTTACGGTAAAGTTTTGCGTGTCGCTGTCCGCAACTGCGGTTATAACCTTTATCGCTATATTTTCGGTCATTTGCGCGGCGGCTACGCCTATATTAAAGTAGTATTTGCCGTTTTCGTTCTTTTCTGCATCGGCAAAAGCGTACCTTTGCTCATCGCCGTCGCCTATATGCACGGATAAATACGCGCTTTGCGCCTGCGTTTCGTCGTTAAGTTGAACGCCGAACCTCGCCTCGATTTTGCCGTTTAAAAGCAAATTCATCGTCTTTACCGCGCCCACGGTTTGTTCTTCGTTGGTGAGGGTAAAGTCGCGGAACGCCATATTTATGGAATATTGTTTGGCTTCTTCCGCAGTTCTCTCGACTTCCGTACCCGCGTAATAGAAAATTATTTTGCTTACGAAACCGTTTTCGTCGGCATAGTCCGCAAGCGGTATGCGGAAATTCTTTATAGAAGATCTGTTTACCGTAACGGTATTATTACCCTCGACGGTCGCCGCGTCGTAGCGTAAAGCCTTAAAAGTAAATTCTTTACTCGACTCCGAAAGGAACGAACCTTCCGCGCCTTGCGGCCACGCAATTATGCCCGTATCGAGATATTTATAATCGCTCGCTTTAATCGGTTTACGAAAAACGAGAGTAGCGTACTGCCCCGCGTAAATTCTTTGCGTGCTGTAAGCATAACCGCCCGCCGCTATACCCGCATAGCCTATTTTATCGCGATAAATTTTAGCATATCTGACGTTATCAAGGCTGTTAAGGTCGCCCGAAAGACAGCCGCCGTTATAAAAATAAACGCCGTTATCGTCCGCAGTAAATATTTTTTCAGTTTCCGCAGTTTCGGCAGTCCCGAATTTTATATTAGCAAAAAAGAAATAAGGCACTTCATATCCTGATTTCCCTTGCCACAACTCGCCCGCTTTTGCCCAGTCTATACTTACTGCAAACCGTTCAACAGTTTTAAGTCCCTTACCTGTCAAATCGAGAATTGCCGTTGTAAAGTAACCCATACCAAAGCCTATTTTCTCATAAACTTGCATTTTATCTCCGCTCTCGGTTTCGCCGTAAGCGTAAAGATATGCCGTAAAAGGTTTATCTTCTACGTGATACGCGGCGTAGTTATCACTCTTTCCTCCGTAACTTTTAGGTTGATAACCTAACTCAACCGAAAAAATGGGAGATTTTTCCACCTCAACAACTTCCGCGAGAATTCCCTCAAATCCGCGTTCTGCGCCACCGGGGAAACCGCAAAAATTAAGTTCGGGATAACCGTATACGCGATAAATATCAGTACCTGCTGTATTTGTTGAAACGCCTGCATTTTCATCGTAGGCAGTATCCGTATAAGTCGATCTTCCGTAACCGTCTACGTGCATTGCACCGTTATTTTGTCGTTTTATTTTAGATTCAGCCGCCGAAGTAACCCAAGTAAACGCTTTTCCACCCATAAAGTTACACACGGTCGAATTTGCGTAATAAGTATAACTTTGCGCCGTAGTTGTTTCCGTTTCCTCCGCCTTAACACCGTTTACGGGTAGAAC
>CAVLAV010000396.1:0-2178 GCA_963660735.1 bacterium | reverse complement strand
ATTCAACGATAAAGGCTAACGCCTTACAAAAACCTGACGGTTTTTAGCGTTTTTTAAAAAAACGCCTATCGTTTTATGAATATCGTCGTTCGCAAACCCTTGCAAGCAAGTTTGCTCACTCGGCATTGACGCAAAGACAATAGTTTGCTTCCTCCTTCGGGGTAAACTCCCCCGATGGAACGGGGGAGGTGGCGCGCGTAAGCGCGACGAAAGGGGGGCCGTCATATTGAGCGCAGCGAAATATCCCACGACCGAAGTGAAAAGTATATGCACTTTCAGTTCTTCGAGGGGATTGCCGCGGTCGCTACACTCCCTCGCAATGACAGTAGAACAAACCTCGCTTCCTCCTTCGGAGGAAGTGGCACGAAGTGCCGATAGGGGATAACCCCGCCTCCGACATAAAAAGCCCCTTTTAAACAAAATCTTTCAAAAAAGCCGCGTTTATTTAATTTATAATCGTGGTATGGTCGTGTATGTGGAATACGTGTTAACGGACAATTTAATAATAGATTTTTTACTTCTTACCGTGGCGCGCAAAACCTATAAATTGCCGACGAACTTTCTGCGCACGGCTGTATCATCCGTCCTCGGCGCACTGCTCGCGCTCGCGTTTCCGCTTTTAAGCGAATTCGGCGGCGGATGGATATTTCTGTTAAGGCTCGTTTCGGGACTGCTACTCGTCCTTATAGCGGGCAAATTCAAAAATTTTAAGGAGTTTATATTTTGTTATTATCTGTTTATTTTTTATACTTTACTTTTCGGCGGCTCGGTGGCGGCGGCGTTTTATCTTACAGGGATAAAATACGACGCCTTGACGGGCGTGAACGCCGCGGACTTTCCGCTCGGCTTTTCGGTGGCGGTTTGCTCGATTATCTTTTTAGCCGTAAATAAGGCGATTAAAGCACTTTATAAACGCAAAGATATAGTGCGTTTTACCGTGGACTGCGCGGTGTGCCTACTCGGCGAATCCTACCCGCTTAAAGGCTTTATAGACAGCGGAAACCGGCTCGTATACAAAAAAACGGGCAGTCCCGTAATATTATGCTCGCCGTCGGCGGCGAAAAAAATCTTTTTCGGAAACGACCTTTCAGCACTCGCGCTCGGCGATATGGAGATAAACACCGTAGCGGGTAAAAGTTTTATAAAAATATATAAATTAGATAAAATCGTGATATATCGCGGCGACGCGCCGAATATAATAAATAACGTAGTGATGGGTTTGTCCGAGGTCGGATTCGATAACGACAGGGACTTCGATTTAATATTAAGTCCCATACTTGCATAGGGGGAATCGTTTATGTTTGAAACTTTAAAAAAACTTATAAGAAAAATATTCTTTGCCAACGAAAACTTCGTTCATTACGTAACGGGTTCGGATGCCCTGCCTACACCCTACTCTCCCGACGAGGAACAAGAAAAAATTCGGCTTTTGGACGAGGGCGACGAACGCACCAAAAACGACCTTATCGAGCATAACTTGCGGCTCGTGGTGTATATTGCGCGCAAATTCGACAACACTGGCGTGGAACTCGACGACCTTATTTCCGTAGGAACGATAGGTCTTATAAAAGCCATAAACACCTTTAACGCGAGCAAAAACATAAAACTTGCTACTTATGCCTCGCGCTGTATAGAAAACGAGATACTTATGTATCTGCGTAAAATAGTGCGCGTGCGCGGCGAAATCTCGCTCGACGAGCCGCTCAACGTAGACTGGGAAGGCAACGAACTGCTCCTCTCGGACGTACTCGGCACGGACGTGGACGTGGTGTATAAAGGCGTTGAAAACGAATCGGAATTAAGCACTCTTCGCGAGGCTATAGAGCGATTATCCCCACGAGAAAAAGAAATTATGAATATGCGTTTCGGTTTAAACGGCACGCGCGAACTCACCCAAAAGGAAGTCGCCGACTATTTAGGAATTTCCCAAAGTTACATATCCCGTTTAGAGAAAAAAATAGTATTCAAACTCCGCAAAGAGTTTAAGCGATTAGGTTAAACCGCAACGTTTTTGTGATAAGACCTCAAATTTTATTGTCATTGCGTCAATGTCAAGAGAGCAAACTTGCTTGCAAGGGTTTGCTCGCTCGGCATTGACGCAAAGACAGTTGATTTTCCGTGTCATTGCGAGCCGCAGGCGTGGCAATCCCCCTGAAAAAGTACGCGGCATATACTCCG
>CAVLAV010000395.1:0-2185 GCA_963660735.1 bacterium | reverse complement strand
TATAATTAAAACAGTAAATCGAAAGGAGTTTTCAATGAAATATAAAGATTGGTTATTGATTCTAATATCCAAGAGTGGGGTGTTACGAGTGCAGACAAAGTTATTTCAAGAATAAATCAAAATTTGCACTTTTTCTTAGGTAACGGTTTGTACATGGAGGAGTTCACAGAGTTTAAAATCACCATGCGGAATTTAATGTCAACATTAGTATACAAATACTCCGTTCAAACAAAGAAAACTGTTGATGATGATTTCTTTGGTAAAGGATCAAGTGAGATTTCCTTTGACAATATTGATTTTTATTGTTTTATCGAGTATTTTGATACGAAACAATTAGACAAATTGCTTTACAAGCATTCAATAAAGACATTGGATTTCAAAAATATTGAAATAATAGAGTCTTGTGTACAAAGGTTGTGTTCTTACTATGATGCGGTGTTAAAAACCAATCAGAGGATAGGGATTCTGTCTATTCAAAACAAGATAAAAAGATGTTTGAATTTATTGCGCTATATGAACATTTCACAAGAGCTCGTGGATTTTGTCTGTTCATTTATTTTCAAATATGAATTTTACGAGATTTGTATTGGCGATAAAATACTATTTTTAGATTCGCAGGTGTGGCAAAGAAAAAGATATAGTGAAACAACTGCTTCTATTATTGAAAACAAACTGATCTATTATATTGATAGTCATATTCATGCGATAACCAATAACGAAAGCTTTGATTTGCTATCTAAATATTCGGGTTTGAATTACCCAAATTTGGTACACTACTTTCATAACGACAACTGTTTTAGGTCTCAAAAACTGGCATTGCGCATTACTAAAATTGTTAAGAACGCATATTCGCAATTAAAGAACGAAGTCATATGGCATTACTACTCCTACCTTTCTGCTTCTCAGCAAAAAAGTATCATAAAGTGGATATGTGATGGTTTGACAAATCAGTTCTCTTTCGACGACTTTTTGTTCTTGGTAAATCACAATGTAAAAATTGATAAAAAGACTCTGACAGCATTGAAAAAGTATTTGAAAAAGCAAATTGAACATTCCCAAAAAGAAACACCTATAAAAACATATCCTAAACATGATTATTTTGAAGCTCTGAATCTTGTTGGATATTTTTGCAGGGCTGGTTCGTTGAATAGGAAAGATTTTTCCGCTTTTTTGAATTACAGCCCGATGTTCGACCTGTTTTATAAATTTGAAAAGTTTGATTTTGAAAAATTTGATGCAACATGGTTATTGAATTGGCAAGATAAAATGATTCAAACACTTTCTGAAAATAAAATCGTAAGAAGCAAAACAAGAGAGTGTATTGCAAAAGAAATTAATTTATCGGAACTGAAAGATGGTGAATTAAAGAGATTAACAGCAATTCTAACCAAATATTTTTGTTAACTTGGTCTTTATAAGTTCAACCATTATCGTGGCACGGCACGCTGGATAATATGATGAGCTATCAGTGTAGCTATTTCGTATGTGATAGCCATATCAGGAATACAAAAAAGATATTTCTGCGAAAAAGTCCGATTTTATCGGGCTTTTTTCGTGTCTGAAAGGCGGTAAATTATTTTACCGATTCATAGATATTTTTTAATAACCTGTCAGGTTTGAACCGACGAATAACATAAATTGTAGGAAATTTTGAGTATTTACATAAAATTTAGACGTATAGCGTAAAAAACTATAAGCCTTTTTTTATGCTTGAATTGTCAAAAAATCAGGAGAATGAAAATATGGATTTAACGGAAAAATTGAACCTTATTGGTTATTCGAAAGACGAGAACAAGAAACTTCAAAGTGTTGAAGAAGTGGCGGATTTTATTTGTAAGAACGGAAAGCACGGCGACGTTACTATAACGAATAACGGAGAGCCGTTCATAACGACAATCGGAATCTATCTTGATACGGTATGCTTATCGCAAAACTCGACGACGTAACAAAAAACGGCGAGCTGAACGAAGCCAACGTATTCGGCGATAGCGCGGTATACGATTGGGCGGTAGACGGAACGTACAGCGGATCGAAAACGAGAATCGCAAATCTTACCACCGCTTCCGCCGATCTGAAAGAAGAGGGCGATAATTACGTTATTAACGGCTCTATCGTAGGCATACTCGATAACAACCTGACGATACAAAGAGTTGCCCGAGCGTATGCAAAATGCACCGCCGAGGGC
>CAVLAV010000394.1:0-2185 GCA_963660735.1 bacterium | reverse complement strand
CAAAAGTTCGGATCGTGCTGAAAGGAAGCGAAAACAGAGAATGTGGCGTTGCCGTATTAAGCGAGAAAAAGGAATTAACAATCAATGGAAGCGCTGTCAAGGCAATTGTGAGGAATGTCAATTTAAACAACAAAAAATGAGTGACGTTTCATTAGATGCCCTGAAAGAAGACGGATTTGACGGAGTTGATGAAAGTTTGGATGTCGAAGCGAATTTTATTGCTCGAGAAGAAAGAAAAGAAATGTATCAGAAATTAAAACAAGCAATTTCTTCCTTGAAGCCCGTGCAGCGAAAAATTATAAAGATGATTTATGTTGAAGGCAAATCTCAAAAAGAGGTTGCTAAAGAATTGGGAATTGCAGAAAGCACGTTATCGGGACGAGTAAAGCTCATTATAAGCAAGCTTAAGGAAAATATACTCTAAAAAATTTTTAAACTTTTTTTCCGTAAAACCCGAATTTCTAAAAAAAAGTGTCCTAGGAGTAGTGAGGGGTAAAACAAAATGAAACCTTACAAGGAAATTGAAATGAAGCTGAACAGAGATAGATTTGAAACCTTTGCAAAAGAGCAGGGATATAAAGATGGCGTCGAGTTGTTTGAAACTCTTGGCTATTCCGCAGATGAATACGAATACTATGCCGACGGTGAGTACATAGACAGAGAAATGCTTCTTGATTTATACATTAAACTCGGAGCGAGTAATGTGTTAGATTTTATCGAATTCGGAAGCGGTTACGAATGGGAAAACAACATTGACTTGTTTGATGAAATATAGAGGAGGATAACAAAATGTGACTGTTGAAGAAAGATGTAAAAATGGTTACTCCTTAAATCGTCGTCAACTTTTTAGATGGATGTATTCGCATGGATATTCTAAGGCAAGAATGGCTCATTGCTTAAAAATTACGAAAAAAGAGTTTATTTGGAGACTGGATTTTTGGGAACCGTTTGAAAAATGGCAGATAAAAAGACTTGTAAGGATAATGAAGGCAAAGGCGGCATTTTTTGCAATCTACTTTCATTCAGGACAAGAACGAAAAGAGGTTTATTTCAAAGTCTTTGGCTGTGAACTGAAATGTGGAGGCAAAAAGTATGGCAGAAATTAAAAGAACGACAGACAGAAATCGAGCGATACAGGCGATGATGACGGACGGAGAGCAACTGAAAACGTTTTATCGTTTCGTTGCGAACAATCCGCATATCGCATTGCACGACTCTTGTCAGATAGTAATCGAGCGCCCGAATGCGAGCGTATGCTTTTCTTTTGAAGAGTGGAACGCGCAGGGGCGAAGAGTTACAAAGGGCAGAAAAGGCATTCCGTATTACGACAGCGACGGCAACAAATACTTCGTGTTCGACGTTGCCGACACGCACGGCGAGAATCGTTACAGGCGAATAACGCAACCTGTAAAAAAGATTTTGGACGGGCTTGACCTACTTAACGGCACGGAAATTGCGGAGAGTAACCGCGGCGATTATCGCATTATGCTTTCGGGAGTCGTAACTTATCTCGGACAGAACGATTTTCTGACCGAAAACGACGAGATAAGAAACAGACTCATTGCAGAAGGCGTTGCGTATTCGTTGTATTCGACAACGGGTTTTCCGAAGGAACGGGGAATAACGCTGAAAGGCTATCCCTACGGCTTACAGGAAAATGCGGATCTGTTTCGTGAAGTGCAAAAAGCGACGGAAGTCTTACAACAGGACATAAACGACGCGATTTACAACAAACAAAACGAAGTACCCGTTATCGACGACATTGACGAAGAATACGTTTCGGACGAGCCTGTAATTCCGAAAGCGGACGAACAGCCCGTAGCTCAGGAAGAAAAAACGACGATTTTGCCGTATTATGCGGAATATCTACGGGTTCAAAAAGCGAATCCCGACAGCATTGTCGTATACCGTTTGGGCGATTTTTATGAAGTAATGGGCGAAAAGGCTGAACAAGCCGCTACCATTCTCGATTTAACGCTTACAGGACGAAACGTAGGTTTAGACGAAAGAATTCCTATGTGCGGTTTTCCGTATCACGTTGCGGACAGAAACTTCGGAAAACTTACGGAATCGGTTAGCGTTGTCGTGGTTGAGCCGGACGCAGAGCCTTTTAAGATTCTTTCGCGCGACGAAGCAAGAAAAACATCTGAACTTGAAGAATTATCGCCCGAAGAAAGCGAAGAGC
>CAVLAV010000393.1:0-2187 GCA_963660735.1 bacterium | reverse complement strand
TTAATATACCTTCTACCGTTGAGAAGATCGGTACGGGTTTGTTTACCAATTCCGACGCGTTGAAGAATATTACGGTTGACAAAAAAAATACCAAGTTTAAAGTTACCGACGGTATACTTTACGGTATAAACGAAAAGAAAGAAGAGATCACGATTATACTTTGCCCCACGAGTAATGCGGGCACGACGGACGAAGACGGTAACGAACATACCGTTCATATACCCAACACGGTTACGGAAGTTGCGGTTGACACGTTCAGATATAACACCGGAATAGAACAAATAATCTTTGACGATAACGCCACAGACAGTAAACGTAATATCCAGATAGGTAAGCAGGCGTTCTACTACGCGAGAAATCTTAAAAAGATAGTGTTGCCCGAAGGTATGACCACTATTACGGCAAACACGTTCTATAGTTGTTATGCGGACGAAGTAGTAATTCCCTCTTCGGTAACGTCGATAGGACAACAGGCGTTTAGTTACTTCTACGGTGAAACCATAACGTTTAAGGACGTCAAGGAGGGCGAAGAAGCAAAAGCTCTCGTTATCGAGGACGGTAATGGTACGAGTACGACTTCGTATTCCTTGGGAGCGTTTGCAAATTGTAGTTACCTTACTACTATAGCATTCCCCGAAAGGACCACTAAAATAGGTATTGCGGCGTTCTATAGCAGCGGCAGTTCGTTAAAACTTGAAACCGTAGTTATACCCTCTACGGTAACTACGATAGGCGCCGCCGCGTTTTATAACGCTAAGAACTTAACCTCGTTCACTATAACCGACGACCCCGAAAACGATAAAGCAAGCAAACTTACCACTATAGGTAACGACGCGTTCTACGGTTTCGGTTGCACAAGCATTACGTTCCCCGATTCTCTGACGAGTATCGGTGAAGGGGCGTTTAACAGTTCTAAACTGACCTCGGTTACTATACCAGAAAAAGTGACTAAGATAAGCAAGAACGCGTTTAATTACAACTCCGATCTTGCCAAAGTAACGTTTGCAAAGGGTAGTTCGGTTACGTCCATCGAACAGAATGCGTTTTACTACAACAAAAACCTTACTTCGGTAGGGACTATAAAAACGGTAGGCGAAGGCGATTCCGCTCATGACGAATTCGTCGAAGGCGCGTTACCCGCAGACGTTACTACTATAGGTCAATCGGCGTTCTCCTATACGAAAATCGAAAAGATAATTATTCCTGCGGCTACCACTAAGATCGATACCGACGCGTTCTCGTTTTCTTCGATCGAAACCGTCGAGTTCGCAACCAAAGAGGTTGACGTTGAAAAAACCGACGGCGACGGGAAAAAGACTACGGAAAAAGTAAACAAGAGCGGTATAACGAACATAGGCGCTACGGCGTTCCGGTCGACCAACTTAACTTCGTTGGTGATTCCCGAAAGTACGGCTGCTTCCGTAACGTTAGGGGCTAACCTGTTCTTAGGCTGCTTCGATTTCAGTTCGTTTACGGTGCCGTCCGGCGTTATTAAAGGATTGGAAGACGCTATCAGGAGTTGCGCTTCGCTTACGAACGTGACCATTGCGGCGGATAATCCTAACTATAAGTCTGAAAACGGTATAATCTATAACAAGAGCGGCGATACGCTTGTATATTGCTACGTGCCCGCCGCGGTAGACGAGAACGGCGTGTTGACTATAACCGCTAAAAACGTAGGCGCAAGCGCTTACGCGGGACAACCGGGAATCAAAAAGGTCGTATTCTCCAAGGATATAGTATCCATCGGCGCTAACGCGTTTGACGGTTGCGTTAATCTTGTTACGGTAGAGTTCGATAAGGATTCCGGCAGTATACAGGCTATACCTAATTACGCGTTCCAGAACTGTACTTCGCTTACTACGGTTACCGATATGCCGGCAACTATAACGAGCATAGGCAATTATGCGTTCAGCGGTTGTAAGTCGCTTAAGAGCATCGCTTACGGCGCGGGTGTTACCACGTTAGGCAACTACGCGTTCCAGAATTCCGGATTGACCGAAATAACGTTCCCCCAAAACCTTAAGACTTTAGGTTCGAACGTATTCAGCGGTTGTGCGGCGGTAACGCAAAATCCTCAGTCGGTTGCGCTTGACGCAAAAACGACCGTTACGGCGTATAAACCCGTTGCGATTACCTTACCGAGTACGCTTACGAGTATCGGCGCCAATGCGTTCCAGAATATTC
>CAVLAV010000392.1:0-2190 GCA_963660735.1 bacterium | reverse complement strand
CACTATACGGGTATACAATCACAACTCGAATATTCGTTATACGCCGAGCATCCCGAAATGAGATACGTGCCGATAGGTCCTATTTACGACGCTACGGGAAAGGCGAGAATGCCTGAAACTTACCGTATGAACGGCGTTTCGGGCGGACCGGTAATGGTGATGACGAAAGATTGTAAAAATCCCGAGGCCGTTGTAAAATATCTCGATTTTATCAACAGCGACGAAGGCAAAAGGCTCGTATATTACGGAATCGAGGGCGAGGACTACACGGTTACGAACGACGGAATAAAGATGACCGAAGATTATTTCGATAACGTCGATCGGAATTCCAAATACGGCGTAGATCGCGGTATAGGCGCGGTTTATACTTACGGCGTTTCGCGTTTGCATAATAACGAATACGAAAAAGCGTATTTGCGCTCGGGGTCGGAAGAGGCGGCTTTAAGGCAAAAAGCGAGAGATATGTATCCTTTGGATATGGTAGACGGAGTGGTTGCCACTACTTGGGATAAAGATTTCCCCAAATACGACAAGTTGACCGAAATAATGTTGACCAACGATTATTCTACGGTTATACAGTCGGCGTATTTTGCCGAGAGCGATATAGAACTCGAAGTGGCGATAGAAAATTACAGAAAGGCTATAAATCAAAACGGAATAATGGACGAGTATCTCGCTTACGTAAAGCAAAAGGTTGCCGAGGCGAGGGCAAAGGGGATAAACGTTCTGTTTTAAGCGAGCGATTATGAAAGAAGGGAAAAGCATTAAAAAAACACAATCTAAATGCAAAACCGTGTTAGGCTATCTTAACAGGCACAAAGTAAAATATCTGTGTATTTTACCCGCCGTGGTTTGGTTTACGATATTTTGTTACGTTCCGATGTTCGGGATAATACTCAGTTTTAAAGAGTATTCGTTTGCGGGCGGAATATGGGGCAGCAGTTTTGCCGAACCGTGGTATAAATGGTACGAGTTGCTCCTGTCCAACACCACTTTCTTTACGATAGTAAAAAATACGGTAATCATAAGTTTGTTAAAGTTGGTAACGGGTTTTCCCGCGCCCATAATACTTGCGCTTATGCTTAACGAAGTGCATAGAAAGCGGTTTAAAAAGACTATTCAGACTTTATCGTACCTGCCTTATTTTATATCGTGGGTTATAGTGGCGGCAATGCTTAATCAACTGTTGACGCCATACGGCGGACAAGGTCCGTTAAATAAAGTAATACAGTTTTTGACGGGTAGCGAAAATCCCGAGTATATATACGGGGCGGCTAACGCGTTTTATCCTATAGTTCTTTTGTCTAACGTATGGAAGGGAATAGGTTGGGGTTCTATCGTGTATCTTGCGGCGATAAGTCAGATAAACTCGGAACTTTACGAGGCGGCGAAGTTGGACGGCGCGGGGCGTTTCAGAATGATGGCAAGCATAACTTTACCTTGTATTTCAAATACGATAGGCTTGCTCTTCATATTGTCCCTCGGCGGAATAATGAGTGCGGGTTACGATCAGATTTACGTGTTGCAAACGCCTGCTAATTATAAGTATTCTAATATTTTAGACATTTATATAATAGAAAACGGTCTTAACAAAGGGCGTTACGAAATAGCGACGGCGGCTCAACTTTTTCAAAGTATAATAGGTCTTGCTTTCATACTTGCGGGCAATTACGTTATGAAAAAGAAAGCGGATATTTCTTTATGGTGAGGGCGAAAGATGCGTAATAAATTAAGAATCCGCAATACGAAGGGCGACGTCGTATTTAACGTGATAAATTATACCCTGCTTATATTTTTAGGAATAGTTACTTTGTATCCGTTCGTGTATATGCTTGCCGTAGCGTTAAACGACAGCACGGATACGCTGCGCGGCGGAATATGGCTGTATCCAAGAGTTATTACTTTCAGAAATTTTGCCGAGGCGTTTAAAGACGCGAGAATAATAAATTCGTTTTTCATATCCGTTTCGAGGACGATCGTAGGTACGGTCGCGTCGGTTTTGCTTAACGCATTGCTCGCATACGGCGTTTTGGATAAAACGCTGAAAGGAAGAAAGTTCGTTTTGAAATATATATTTATTTCAACGCTTTTTTCGGGCGGAATAATACCGTTCTTTATTTTAATGCGGGATTTAAACCTTATCGACAGTTATCTCATTTATATAGTGCCTGCGCTTTACAGTTTTTACAA
>CAVLAV010000391.1:0-2196 GCA_963660735.1 bacterium | reverse complement strand
TGATTTATCCGCCCGTCGGCGACGCATTTGCCGAACGGAATAAGTATGCAATGCAAATCGACTTCGAGGCTCAACCGCCTACGTTTAAAGTGTCGGATACGCATTACGCCGCTACCTGGTTGTTGCACCCCAACGCGCCGAAAGTGGAAATGCCCGCTATTATTAAAAAGCGCATAGACAAAATGAAGGAAAAATCGGAGGGCAAAGTAAATGGATAATAATAATGAAGTTTTGCTTAAAGTCGATCATCTTTGTCAGTATTTTAAAATGGGCAACAAGGAACTCAAAGCCGTTGACGACGTGAGTTTCGAGATAAAAAAAGGCGAGGTTTTCGGACTCGTCGGCGAGTCGGGTTGCGGTAAAACGACCACGGGCAGGTCTATTATCAAACTTTACGATATTACTTCGGGCAACGTTTATTTTAAGGGCGTAAGAGTCTGCGCTGGTACGCGCTCGTATAAAATCGCCATAGCCGAAAAACGCAAGGAAACGCGTGAAAAAGTCAAGGCGTTAAAAGCTGAAATTAAGGATAATCCGCAACTGGCGGACGAGAAAAATGCGGAAATTCAAGCAGTTTATCGTGCCTCCGCGGAGTTTATAGCAAGTCAGCGCAAAGAAATGAGCGCGGCGGCGCACGACCATAAGCATTGCGACCGCGAACACTCGGATAAACTCGTGGAACAAGTCGAAAAAGAATATGCGCCTAAACTCGCCGCCGCGAGCGGGGATGAAGTTGCTTTAAAAAAGGTAACGAAGGAATACAGAAATCGTTTAAGAATTGCCAAAAAATCGCGACTTATAACGCAAATTCAAATGATTTTCCAAGATCCTATCGCGTCGCTCGACCCGAGAATGACCGTAAAGGAAATTATTTCCGAAGGGTTGGTTATAAGCGGTATTAAGGATAAGCAGTATATCGACGAAAAGGTGTACGAGGTTTTGGAAACCGTAGGACTCGTTCGCGAACACGCGGGACGCTATCCGCACGAATTCTCGGGCGGACAACGCCAAAGAATAGGCATCGCGCGCGCCGTTGTTATGAATCCCGAAATGATTATAGCCGACGAACCCGTTTCGGCGCTCGACGTGTCTATTCAGGCACAAGTAATCAATCTTCTGAACGATTTGAGAGATAAATTCGGTCTTACGATTATGTTTATCGCTCACGATTTGTCCGTTGTTAAGTATTTTTCGGACAGAATAGGCGTTATGTACTTTGGTAAAATGGTGGAACTTGCCCCGTCGGACGAATTGTTCGCGCACCCGTTGCACCCCTATACCAAATCTTTGCTTTCGGCAATTCCTTTGCCCGATCCGCATTACGAAAAGGGAAGAGTAAGGATAACTTACAACCCCATTGCGGAACACGATTATAGCGAAGATAAACCTTCTATGCGCGAAATTACGAGCGGACATTTCGTCTACTGTAACGACGCCGAAGAGCAAAAATATAAAAAGGAAGCGTGTTTATAACTTGCCTAAAATTTTCAAAAAATCAACGCTTATAAAATACGGGATAACGCTTATCCTTATGGGCGCGTTGTTTTATGCGGTGTTAGCCGTGCGCGATATTTTCAATCTGACCGATAAAAAGGAGATTTTGCGCACGCTTTGCGACGCGTTTACCGTTCCCGCGGTTATTGCTTTTTGCGCGGGCGCGCTCGTGTTCGTTTCTTCGCACGGCGTATTCGACGGGCTCGGGTATATCGGCAGGGCGATACTCGGCGCGTTTATTCCCGGTATGCGGCTTACTCAAAAATCGTATAAGGAGTACAAAGCCTCGAAAGCCGAAAAAACTAACAGAGTAAGCGGCACTTTCCTGTTTATTTGCGGAGGAATATTTTTTCTCGCCGCAATCGCTCTTTTAATTGCATATTATTATAATTAAATCGCATCCGCGCTTTACAAGCGCGGCTGCTTTGTTTGACAAAAAATCGGAAATAATATATAATGCTAACGATAGGTTATAGTGGGTTGAATTGCTGTTTTATAGTAATAGCCGTTGGTCGGTACCCTTTGGGGATTGCCGTTTCCCGCAAGCGGGAGCCTTCGGCAAGAATATGCTACGCATATTGACGAACCTTCGGTTCTCCCCGCCAACGGACAAAAAAAGAACAAACCAAATCAAAAGATTTAATTTGTTCTTTATGGTGCCCCACCTCTATTTTTATCCGAACTGTCGTTATTGATATATAT
>CAVLAV010000390.1:0-2197 GCA_963660735.1 bacterium | reverse complement strand
CGTACTTTTTCAGGGGGATCGCCACGCTTGCGCTCGCGATGACACGGAAATTCACCCTCCCGGGAGATTGCTTCGCTACGCTCGCAATGACGGTAAAAACAAACCTCGCTTCCTCCTTCGGGGGAAGCAAGGTCAGTTTTGTGTAAAGTCTGCCCCGAAAGTGAAAGCAAATAAAATTTATAAACTCGCTTTTAATATATCGCGGATTTCGTCCTTGGTTAAAACTTTGTAACCGCCCGTCATTACACGCGTGCTCTCCGTTATCCCGTCTATCATTTCCGCAGTCGCGCCGAGTTCCGATATATTCGTGGCAACGCCTAATTCTTTCATCCAACTTTGCATACGGTTTAAGCCTTCTTCCGCTATTTCCGTCTTGGTCTTTCCCTCTTCGGAAACTCCCCAAACGGCTACCGCGTAACGCGCGAATTTGTCCACCGCGTAAGGCATTATATGCCTGTAATACGGCAGGGAAACCGCGGCAAGCGTCATTCCGTGAGTAGCATCCGTATGCGCCGCAACGGCTTGTCCCAACATATGCACTTCCCAGTCGGTGGTTTTTCCCTTCGCGACAAACGTATTCAACGCCCAAGTCGCAAGCCACATTATATTACTGCGCGCCTCGTAATTTTTGGGGTCTTTTATAGCGATATTCGCGCTATGGATAAGCGAACGCAACATTCCTTCCATTATATAATCGCTCGTATTATCGTCCGTTCCCGAAAAATACTGCTCCATAATGTGCGAGGCTATATCGAATATTCCGCTTACCATTTGGCGGTAAGGCACGGTATAAGTAAACTCGGGATTAAGCACGGAAAATTTCGGGAATACGCTCTCGCCGAAAACGTGCCCTATTTTTAATTTTTGCGCGTGGTTGGTTATAACCGAACCGCCGTTCATTTCGCTGCCCGTACCCACCATAGTAAGCACGCACCCGACGGGAATTATTTTGCAAGAAGGCTCTTCAAACCTTATATAATATTTTTCCCACGGGTCGTCGTTACAATAAGTCGAAACCGAAACGGCTTTGGCGTAATCGCACACCGAACCGCCGCCCACCGCAAGTATCAAATCTGCGTTCGCTGCCTTTGCGCGTTCCACGCCTTCGGCGAGTTTTTCCGTGGTAGGGTTGGGCATAACGCCGCCGTCGTCGTATACCGTTTTGCCGTTTTCTTTGAGTATTTTTACGATTTTATCGTAAATACCGTTCTTTTTAATCGAACCGCCGCCGTAAACGAGCAATACGTTTTTGCCGTATTTAGGCAATTCGGCGTTCAGTCCGCCGAGCGCGTCTTTTCCGAAATACAATTTCGTCGGATTACAATAAGTGAAATTTCCTAACATAATACCCTCCGATATTTTTTTACAAACATATTATATAACCGTCCGTCGGGTTTCGTCAACCGTTTTTGAGTTTTTAAATAAATTTATAATTGACAAACGCCTTAAAATATAGTATACTTATGCCATTATGAGTAGAAACGAAGTAAAAAACGAGGCGACTAACGCCGACGAAGAAAAAAAACAATCAATCAAATTTTATCCCGATATTACTTTTAACCGAAAAGAACGCTCCAAAACCGTAATAATGGCGTCCGTTTTGATAGTTTTAATGGGCGGTATGGGTCTGACGATAATTCTCGGCGGAGTGCAGTCGGGCGGCGGAACTATGGCGTTTATCTCGGGCGCGCTGACTTTGGTGTGCCTTATATTTGCCATAAGTATGATACCCAACGCTTTTAAGCAATATCCCGTAAAAAACGAGCCGCTTATAGAGATTAAACCGCGCGAAATTACTATTTCGGGTACAACGGCTAAAATAAGCGACGTAACCGAAGTGCGTTTAACCTTTACGCTCGATTCGGTAGGCAAAAAAGAGGACGACAAAAAGATGCTCGACGCGATTGCCGCCAAAGAGCCGCCTAAAAATACCACCGCCAATCTCGACTTTGCCGTAAAGGAAGCAAACGGAAAAAGCAAAACGCTTTACACCACCATTGCCGACGGTTACGAGGCGTTAATCGCGGTATTCAGCGCGGGCGTAAAGCATTATTCAATAGTTTATTCCTGCAAAAAGCAAGCGGTTAAATCCACCTACGACTTAAATTCGTCGGTTACTGCAAGCGGCGAAAAACTCTCCGAACTTTCCAAAAAACAAAGACTTAAACAATTATTTTAATTTAAAATTCAAGGCGGG
>CAVLAV010000389.1:0-2202 GCA_963660735.1 bacterium | reverse complement strand
GTACGGTAATACTTTGTATTCTGGCGGGACTAATGTATGCTCTCGTCGCCTTGGCGGAAAAATTATTCGTGAAAAATTAACCGCGCCGACTATCGCTCCGACCGCACCTAACAGCGGATATAAATAACCGATTACGGCGGAAAACCCCGCCTCTGATAAAGCGAGTGCGGTAAGACACGACAAGAACTTTAAACGATCGTTATTACCGAACGCGGAATACGCCGAGTAAGACGACGAAACCGAGGCGGTAAAAACCGCGCAAAAACAACAAATTTTAAAAAGTACCGAAAACGGAGTTTTTTCGGCAACAGTCAAAAGCGGCATTTTCGTTATATCGGAAACGCCGCTTAAATTTGCCCCCACGAAAAATACCAAGCAAAAAATTATAGCGGACGAAAGGAGCGCAACGAGCAATTTGCTTTTAACGCCGAGTTTACCGCAAGCCTTAACCGTAACGGGATAAATCAAGAGGTAATTTGCCGCGGCGTAGGTCAACGGCATAAACGCGCCGATTAACCCCGCAGGAGTAACGGCTACAAGGTTTACCGTTCCACGGGAAACGACGAGCAGTACGGATATTATGACGAGCGGCGTAATTACAGCCGAAACTTTGTTTAAAACTTTAATTCCGCGATTAGATATAAAAAACGTTAAAATCGCAAGAATTATCTTGAATATTTTAAGTTTTTCCGAAAGACCGAATATCGCCACGGACAGTTCGTCCACGGCGGAAAACATACACCCTAAAACGACGATATCGGCAAAACAAATCGTAAAAGACAGTACTTTGTTATAATCGTCGCCGACGGCAAAAATCATTGCGGCAAAAAATATAAACGCGCTATAAACGCCCGAAAGAGAAAAATCGCGTAGAAAAAAAACGGCGATTTCGCCGCCCGTTATAAACCCCGCGCCTATCACCGCGCCGACGATAGAAAAAGCCGCGCCGAAAATTTTAAAAAAGGACTTGCTCATAGTAAAATATATGAGCAAGTCCGAAATATATGATAGGTTTAACGCCTCGGCGCGACCTCGCCGCCGAGTGCTTCCACCGCCATACGAAGTTCCTTATAATCTATCGCGTTTAGTTCCCCTTGACGAATAAACGAATTGATAACTTCAACCGCCCTTTCGTCGCCGTACTTTGCAAGGTATCCGCCGTAAAGCGCGGCGTCCTTCGGGTGCGCTAAAAATTCGTTTTTAAGTATTTCGTATACGCCGTCGCTTTGCGGTGCGCAGGAAAGTATTTCCGCAAGGTACGCTTTTATTTTATCGCTTGCACCGTCAAACGCTTTAACCGCGTTTTCGGCAACAGTTTCGGCGTGTTCGGATAAAACTTCGGTAACGGTTTCGGCTAAACTGTCGCCGCACTTGCCGTCTACGAGCATATTTAAAAAAGCGGGACAAGCGTTTGCGACCTCGTCGCCGTAGCGCAAAAAGTTTACGGCGTAGGTGGCGAGTTCGTCGTTTTCGGCGTCGTCGACAAACTTTATCAAATATTTAAACGCGCCTTTTCTATTTTCGAGTTCCTCGCATAAAAAGTCGGATACAAGGAGCGAATTTTTAACCGAAGTTCTCTCACGAGTTCTTCGTCGGACTTATCGGCATAATATTTGCGAGGGCTCTTCCCTCCGAGTTCTTTAAGCGGCTCGTTACCGAATTTCTTATAGATCTCGCCTACCTTATTTTCAAGTTGATCCTCGCTATATTTACCTTGATTTTCAACTAAATATTTTCTGAAATACGCCTCGAAAAGCGAATCTAAATCAACCGTTACCATACTCTTTCCTCCGTCAGATTCAATATATATCTTACCTGCAATTCCTTTACCGAAAATAAATTACATAACGCTTTTACGTCCGAATTAAAAAATTCGAGTTTAGCATACACGCATAAAGCGCACGCGATTTCGTAAACGGAAAACGCTTTAAGTTTGCCTACGTTGCAGTATTTTACAATTGCGTCTTGCATAGCCAACGCGCCGAAAAACAACCTGTCGGTTTCTTCGGGAGAGGCGACGGCGCAAACGCCGAGCGCGAATGCGTAAACGCTTTCAAAGATTGATTGACCGCGTTTTTGAAATTCGGGCATCTCAACGTTAATAAAATGCAGATATCCCGAAAAAGTAACCGCGACTTTGCCCGTTTCGCCGTCGGCGCAGCGCACGCGATTTCGTAAACGGAAAACGCTTTAAGTTTGCCT
>CAVLAV010000388.1:0-2214 GCA_963660735.1 bacterium | reverse complement strand
GTTTTAGGAGGTGCGTATGCTTTATTTTACACCGCCGGACAGTAACGACAGTCTTACAAGGCTCGTCTTAAACAACAAAGAGTATGTTTTCCATTTCGGTTTCAACTACCATTTCGGGTATTGGACTATGGGAATATACGAAAACTACACAACACCGATAATCACTTGTATTAAGGTTGTGCCCGAATTTCCGCTCACACACTATTTCCAAATGGCAGAATTGCCCGAAGGTCATATCTTCGTGGAAACGACGCTCGAACAGATAGGAAGAAACGATTTTGCGGACGGAAACGCACGTTTTGTTTTCGTTCCTAACGAGGAGTTGGAAGCGTATGCGGAGGCACAGGGCGATGAGTGAATACTGGGATAGACAATACAGATTAAAGGCTACGGCGGCTAACTCGGCCTTCGAGGTCGGCAAGCCGGACGAAGTAACAAACAGGGCGTTGCACATCAAGTTTTCGATAGAGAAGACGGACGGATCAACGCTCAATACAACGAAAATGCAGTTATGGAACCTAAACAAGAACCAAATTGCAACGTTGGCAAAGGAAGGGTGCGAGATAGAACTTTACGCAGGCTATGGTGAGTCTCGACCGTGTATATTTAAGGGAACTGGGTCGCTGGTAACGGAAGAACTCGACGGCTCCGACAGACTCATTGAGTTTGAAGTAGTTGACGGTTTTGCCGAAGTCAACGACACTTATGTTTCCTTATCATATCGCGGAAAGATAGAAGTTAGAAAGATTATAGAAGATTTGACGAATAAACTCGCAATGCCCGTTGTATTCTCCGATAAGGCGAAGCAACGGCTTTTGTATGTCTACTATACTAACGGCTACGCATACGTCGGCAAGGCGAAAAAAGCACTCTCTCAAATGTGCACCAAAGCAGATTGTAAATACACAATTCAAAACGGAATAGTCCAGATTACAAGATCGTCGGAGGCTGTTTCAAAAATAGTGCACAAGTTAAGCAAAAGCACAGGGCTTATCGGAATACCCAAAAAACTTTACAACTCGGCGGTAAACTCAACGGAAAGCGACGCTGCTACGGCGACGCTATACGGTTACGAAGTCGTATTCTTTATGAACGGCGCAATCGGAATAAACGATATGGTTTATCTCGAATCGAGCATTGTTACGGGTAATTTCAGGGTAAGCACGTTAAAGATTGAAGGTGATAACCTGTCGGGCGACTGGCAGTGCACCGCAGAACTCATAGAAACGGAGGTATAGCCTATGATAACCGGTATAAGCGGGGTGGTTTCTCAAATAGAGAACTTGGTTCAAGAAGAAACAAACAGTATGCACACGGCTATTCCCGGCACTATCCTATCTTTCGACAAGCAGACGGGCAGGGCAACGGTTCAACCGAAAGGAAAAATCAAAATGTCCGAAACGGAGTATCTCGACTATCCGCAGTTAAACGATATTCCGGTCGTGTTTCCGTTCTGCTCGTCATTATCGGCAGGCATAGCGTTTCCTGTTAACGCAGGAGATACGTGCCTGCTTATTTTTTGCGAGCAAGCGTTAGATTCGTGGCTCGGAAAGGGCGACACAACGTCGGAATTAAAATACAGCCTTACAAACGCTGTTGCAATTCCCGGTCTGATGAAGTTTTCTCCCGACGCTGCGTTCGAAGCAAGCGACAAGCAATGTTTAGTCGTTGCTTGCGGAAGCAACAAGATAAAAGTAGGAAAAGACAAAACGGAGTTCAGCGGAAACGTAGTTATTGACGGGAATCTTGACGTAAAAGGCAAAATCAACAATCAATAAGGAGAAAGCCGATTATGAAAGATTTGCTTTTAGATAAGAACGGAGACTTGGTTTTTACAAACGGCGACGTTTCTTTCACGGATAGTGTTGTTCAGGCGATAACGGTCCGTTTACGGTGGTTTCTCGGAGAATGGAAAATCAATACAGACTTCGGGGTTCCGTATTACGACGACGTGTTCGTCAAAAATCCGAATAAGGTTCTTTTAGAAGAAAGAATACGGGAAGAAATATTATCCGTTGAAGAAGTCGAAGAAGTGTCGTCGGTAAGTATCAATATTGACAGTAACACAAGAGCCGCCACGATAAATTTCACGGCGGTTGCAAACGGAACAATTTTAGAACAGGAGGTGGACTTAAATGTCTGACTACGGAGTAACGAATAAAGGATTTGTCCGCAAACGTTACGATACGATTTATTCCGAAGTTCAGGAAGACC
>CAVLAV010000387.1:0-2215 GCA_963660735.1 bacterium | reverse complement strand
GCTTTTTTATTTGTATAAGCAAAATATTTATTGATAGAGTTTACGAAACTACGATTTTTTGATTGTGAAAAATTTGCACTCTTGTGTGCAAACTCTATTTTTTGTGTGCAAACTTACGATTTTGTGTGCAAACTCGCATTTTGTCGATTATTTTTTTGCTGTTTTTATTGATTTGCTATTGATTTTTTGAATAAAACCTGTTATAATATTATCAACGATAGTCAAAAGGTGGAATAAATGCAAGCCGAAACTCTTAAAAAACTTATAAATGACGTTATTACAAAAAAAGCGGAATCTCAAACTATTGAAATCAAAAGTGCCGAACATGGCTGCCCTACTCGTTTGTTTGATACACTTTCATCGTTTTCAAATCAGGACGATGGCGGCATAATTATTTTCGGTATAGATGAAAAAGACAATTTCGCTATTAAAGGAGTTTATGACGCTCAGGATTTGCAAAAAAAGGTAACCGAACAATGCAAACAAATGGAGCCTGCAGTCAGAGCGTTGTTTACTATGTGTGAAATCGGAGAGAAGATACTTGTGTCTGCCGAAATCCCCGGAGTAGACGTTTCCGATCGCCCCGTTTTTTACAAAGGAGTGGGGAGAATTAAGGGATCGTATATTCGCGTCGGAGAATCTGACGAACCGATGAGTGAGTATGAGATTTATAGTTACGAGGCTTTTCGTAAAAGAATTCGAGACGATATCAGAATTGTAGAAGGGGCTAAAACTCAACTTTTCGACGAAAAAAGGATGGCTGAATATTTGTCGCGAGTTAAAAGCGAACGAAGAAATCTTTCGGATAACGTGTCGGACGATGAAATTCTTGAATTAATGGGCGTAACAAGCGACGGAACACCGACACTTGCGGGGCTTATGACTTTTTCTAAATATCCGCAAACGTATTTCCCGCAACTTTGTATCACTGCCGTAGCCTTACCCGGAACGGAAATGGGAGAAACGGGAACGGACGGAGAGCGCTTTATCGATAATAAACGCATTACAGGAGCAATTCCAGATATGCTTGAAGAGGCGGTTGAATTCGTGAGAACAAACAGCCGGACGAAAACTATAATAGACGATAACGGCAAGAGAGTAGATAAAAACGAATACCCGATTAAAGCTGTTCGTGAAGCGATATTAAACGCGCTCGTTCATCGTGATTATAGTATTTATACAGAAAATACTCCTATTCGTATAGAAATGTATCGCGATCGTATGGAAGTGACTAATAGCGGCGGATTGTATGGTAAAATCAGTATAGACGCTTTGGGGAAAGTTCACCCGGAAACAAGAAATGCCGCTTTGGCAAACATGCTCGAACTCCTGAATATTACAGAAAACAGATATTCCGGTATCCCGACAATGCGCAGAGAATTTTTGAATGCAGGCTTGCCTGCGCCTAACTTTTCGGTAATACACGGCGAATTTAAGGTTATAATGAGAAACGGATATCTTAATAATTCCGATTCTATGGAGGATTCAATTCTTAATTTCTGTGAAATTCCTCGTTCGAGAGCCGAATTGATTGAATTTACGGGGAAATCCAGAAATTACGTTTTGAAACAACTGATTGCGCCGCTTGTTGAATGCGGTAAATTAAAATTAACCATGCCGGATAAACCTAAAAGTTCAAATCAAAAATATGTAAAAGCATAAAAAACGTTTAACATCATTGGAGCGTTTGTCGATAAGGTACCAAAGATTGAAATGAACTTTTTTAGTTTTCGTTGTTGCGCGTAGTAGAAAAATTTTATAGGCTCGAATGTAAAAGTAAGTTCCGCAAAAACGACTAAAAATTGAAAAACGGCAAAAACGGCGTTTTTTGCGGACGTTACTTTTGCAAACTTCCACACCGTTCTTTTAACAGGGCAAAAATAGCGTAAAATACCCGGAGGTCGACCGTTTTTGTAAAACTAACGTCCACCCCTCGTTTTTAAACTTCCGCTACTTTTGTCCCGTATTCCTATCTTTTTAGTGTTTCAGCAGACTCGGCGTCAAATTTATATCGTCTGCCGCTATCTTTTCTATGCCGAGTTTTCTTACTACGTCTTGCCCGTACATCAATTTAAATACAGAATACGGACTTTTATCGTTCAACCTTTTTCGTCCATACGAATTTATATGGCTCATCAGTAAATTGATATCCGCTTGCGTATAATTTTCAAGGCTTTCGCCTCTCGGTATTACACGGCGAATAAATTCGTGATTT
>CAVLAV010000386.1:0-2220 GCA_963660735.1 bacterium | reverse complement strand
GTTCCCGCGCACGGTCGGCAACCTTGAGTATTAAAACCGTATAACGGCACGCACTCAACCCGATCCTTTATTTGTCATTAGACTTGTGCCAAAACCTCAAAATAGCCGTAGTGCGGTAAAATTTCCGTGTCATCGCGAGCGTTAGCGTGGCGATCCCCCTGAAAAGGTACGCGGCATATACTCCGTACTTTGCTCTAAGGGATTGCCGCAGTCGCTACGCTCCTTCGCAATGACAACGAGTTTTGAGGTTTTGACATTTCTTGCGTAGCGTTGTGCCGAAAAAATAGTTAACCCCTCAATCGTCGCTTGCGGCGAAAAATAAGGTAAAAATGAAAATAGTTATAGACGCATACGGCGGCGACAATTCGCCGTCGGAGATAATAAAAGGCGCGCTTGCCGCGCTTAATGAAAAAGAAGAATTCGATATAGTTCTCGTCGGCGATTCCGACGGAATAAGCAGGGTTCTTCAAAACGAAGAATACGACAAATTAAGAGTTTCGGTAGTGAACGCGTCCGAGGTTATCTCTTGCGACGAAGCGCCCACCGAGGCTATCCGTAAAAAGCCCGATTCGTCTATCGTGCGCGCGGTCAAACTGCTTAAAGAGGATGAAAACGCAAAGGCGTTCGTTTCGGCAGGGTCTACGGGCGCGGTGCTTGCCGCTTCGGTGCTTTTGTCAAGGCGTATTAAGGGCGTATCCCGTCCCGCGCTCGCTCCGCTTTTGCCTAATATGAACGGTGGCGAAACCATTTTTCTCGATTGCGGCGCAAACGTAGATTGCAAACCCGTAAACCTGTTGCAATTCGCCGTTATGGGCAGCGCGTATATGAGCGAGGTCAAGAGTATAGAAAATCCGCGGGTCGCACTTCTTTCTAACGGAACGGAGGACGCAAAGGGCAACGCGCTTACCAAAGAGGCTTTCGACCTGTTGAAAAACGCCAAAAATCTCAACTTCGTAGGCAATATGGAGGCTCGCGATATGTTGTCGGGCGATGCCGACGTAATAGTTGCAGACGGGTTTTACGGCAATATCGCCTTAAAGAGTATGGAAGGCGCGATAGGTTGTCTGTTTAAAACGCTCAAAGCCGAAATTTATTCGTCCGCGCTTTCAAAATTCGGCGCGTTGTTTATGAAAAACGCGTTTAAAAGCGTAAAGAATAAACTCGACTACAACAAAAAGGGCGGCGCGGTGCTTTTGGGTATGGAAAAAGTAGTGGTAAAGGCGCACGGCTCTTCTAAATCGGAGGCGTTCAAAAACGCGGTTTTGCAAGCTTACAAGGCGTCTTCGCTCGATATAAACGAGAAGATTTGCAGAGAAATCGCCTTGCTCGGCGGTGAAACCGTATGATATTTTACGTAGACGATTGCGAGCAAAAAATAGGCTATTCCTTTAAAAACAAAAACCTTTTAAGGCAATGTTTTACGCACGCTTCCTATTCGCACGAGCATAAAAACCAAAACAGCAACGAACGGCTCGAATTTTTCGGTGACGCCATACTCGAATATTGCATATCGGAATATCTTTACGAAAAATATCCCGATTGCGACGAGGGTAAACTTACCAAACTTCGGCAGAACCTCGTATCGGGCAAACCTCTTGCCGAGGCGATAAAAAAATGCGGTTTAGACGAGTTTATACTATACGGCGAGGGCGAAAAGAAAAATTTAAGCGGCAATCACGCCGCCGCTTGCGAAAATTTATTCGAGGCGATAGTTGCGGGTATTTATACCGACGAGGGCGGCGGTTTAGAGGCTGCTAAAAAGTTTATTTTCGATAAACTCTCGATAGATAAAAAGCCCGAAAAGAAACAGCCCGAAAACAAAGTTAAAGAAATTAAACCCGTTAAAAACGAAAAGTCGGCAAGCGCGCCGAAGGCGGTTAAAGACCCCAAAAGCGCATTGCAGGAATACGTTCAGAAATATAAACTCGGCGGGGTGAGTTACGGCGAAAAGTCGCGTAAAGGTCCTTCGCACCAACCGATATTCGAGATGTCGGTGTCGGTAGGCGGCAAAGAGTTAGCCGTGGGCGAGGGCAAACGCAAGACCGAGGCTGAAAAATCCGCCGCCGAAAAAGCGCTTAAAATTCTCGGCGCAAAGAAAAAAACAACCGTCAAGGTTAAGGAGAAACGCATAAGTGGACTTTAAAAAAGTTGAACTGATCGGCTTTAAATCTTTTGCCGATAAACAAGAGATAGTGTTCGATAACGGCGTTACTTGTATAG
>CAVLAV010000385.1:0-2232 GCA_963660735.1 bacterium | reverse complement strand
AGGTGGCAGGCGTAGCCTGACGAAAAGGGGGCGTCCCCCGCCGAGGGGAAGTGGCACGAAGTGCCGATAGGGGATAAAACCGCCGTATAATACGAAAAACGGAGCGGCAAAATTTTGTCGCTCCGTAAAAATATCTGTATTAAGTTGTATAAACGGTCGTTTATACGCGTTCGTCTGTCATCAGATCCGTTGCCGCGAAAAACTTTTTTTCGTCGGCTTATTTTTTAAGTTCGCTTACGCCCGTTTTTTAAGTCCCGATATACTGCTGCATCGGACTGCTCCTTTATTTAAAATTTGTTTACCTCGATTTTGTACCTTATTTTCTTTGCCATAGTCGTTTCCTCCCACGCTGAAAATATTTCAAATACTTAATACATCGGCGGTCTCCTTAAAAATTATTCCGAATTAGTTGCCCTTATAAAAAATTTATTTTTTATTTTAAACGCAACCTCCTTAATTTTTATTCTGCTTAAAAATTCATCGGACCTCTCCTTTCGTTTTTACGCCTTTATTATACACCCGAAAAGTAAAATTGTCAATACCCTTTTCGATTTTTTCACATTGTGAAATTTTCGATTTAGGTATTGACAAGTCGCATTTTTCGTGTTATAATTATAAGTTTAGTGCAAATTTAAGCGCATAATCGCAGTTTTCTTCGTAAGTTGCCTCGTAAATTTTATCCTTATAAGCGGAGGTCGCCTCGCCGTTTTTGGTTACGCCCACGCCGTGTATGCTCACGCCCGAGTTCCAAAACAGTTTGGCGGTGGTGAGTTTTATGGCGTCTTTACCCAAAAGATTAGGATAGGTCGTTTGCATTATGCCTTTGCCGTAAGTGCGGTAAACGCCTTTTTCGTTGCGTTCCAAAACGATTTTAACTATTCCTTTTTGGTCGGTATCGAGCATCGCGCCTATTAAAACCTCGCTTGCGGACGCCGTTCCGTCGTTGGCAAGCACTACTATGCTTTCGTAACCGTAGTCGCCGTATTTTACGGACGAAGAATAGAACTTTTCGGTTTTGCCGCCGTTATAAACAGCCGTTGATATAAGCGGTTTTGTCGAATTTTTCGCGCCGACGAAATAAGCCGCAATATCCTCACAAATATCCATATACCCGCCGCCGTTGCCGCGCAGGTCGAGTATAAGTTTCTTTTTATTTGCGTTTTTAAACATTTCGAGCGCGTTGCCGAGTTGCTTTGCCGAGGCGTACAACCCCTTGCCGTTGCCGTTAAAGGAAACGTATTTTATATACGCCGTATCCTGCGGATAACCCACTTCGTCGTCGGCGAATTTTTCTAATTTCATTTCGCCGCTTTGGTCGCCGTAACGGTAGTTACCCGTGCTATCGGCGTAGTAAACGTAAGTTTCGCGGTACTCTTCGCGGGATAAAGTAAAAGTTTTTTCCGTGCCGTCGTAATCTATCGTCAACTCGAATTTTTCGCCGAGGGCGGCAGCCGATATATACGCGCCGAGCGTATCGCGGTTATCCACGACGAGATAATCCTCGCCCTCGCGTTTTGCGCCCGTTACCACGCCGCCGACTTTTATCCCCGCGCGTTCCGCAGGCGAATTGCCGAGCACCGAATAGACGAAAACTTTGTTATCGGTTTGCGTAAAGGAAACGCCTATTCCGCCGCGTACCCCCTCGGAAACCTTTTTCATCTGCTCGTATTCCTCGGCGGTATAATACTCGGAATATCTGTCCAAAATGCTTTGAGCCATTATTTCCACGCAGTCGTCGTCAACCTCGTAGTAATGGTCTTTATAGGTCTTTAAAATGAATTCGAGCGCGGCAAGATCGGGGTCTTTTATCCTTCCCACGAAGAACCCCGCAAAAAACACGCCGCACGCCGCGATAACCGCGGTTATAACCGATACGATTACTTTTGCTTTTTTACTTTTCATTCCCTCTGCCTTTAAACAAAAATTACGATTTGCGGCGACACCCCGCAGTCGCATTCCCCTCTCAAAAAGTGGCAAAGCCACAAATTTTATTGTCATTGCGAGGGAGCATAGCGACCGCGGCAATCCCTTGGAATAAAGTACGGAATATATACCGCGTACTTTTTCAGGGGGATCGCCACGCTAACGCTCGCGATGACACGAAAAACAAGCCTTTACGGATTAAACTATTAGTTTATACAATATCATTACGAGGCGGAAAGTCATTGCGTCCTGAAATTTACGAATATCCAGCCCCGTTGCGCGTTCGATTTTGTCGAGCCTGTACATAAG
>CAVLAV010000384.1:0-2236 GCA_963660735.1 bacterium | reverse complement strand
CCCATTCGTTATAATCCGAAAGGTCGAGCCATTTCGAGCCTAACGCTCTTTCGTTACATTCGTTATATGACCCCCACGAGCCTATAACTATTTTTATATTGTTACACATTTTCAAGTTCTCCCTCGATAATAAATTTTTCTTCGATTCTGTCTTTTGCTTCATCAAGTAATTCGTCTAAATCAATAATTGGTGCATTCATAATTAAAACTCCTCAAATTCATCTATGTAAATTTTTGTGTATAATACCGAACATGATGAAGATAAACTAAGAGATTTAACAAAACAAACTTCAGATTACAGATACGAGTATGGGCTTTCAATTACACTCGGAAAGGATGAAAACTCTGTAAAAATGAAATGGTTTCAAAACGGTGTAGAAATAGAATAAAAATATTTCTAAATAAGTTTAAATAAAGGAGTACAATATGACTCAAATCGTAAGTCAAAACAACTTTAACGACATAATAAGTATTATCGAACAATCGAAAAGTCGAGCGTTAAAAGCCGTAAATGCCGAAATGATCAATATGTATTGGCAAATCGGCAAATATTTGTCCGAACTTTGCAACAGTTTGTCTTTCGGAGATAAAGTCGTTGATGAAGTTGCCGCGTATATTGCAAAAGCAAATCCGGATATCAAAGGTTTTAATCGTCGCGGACTTTATAGAATGAAGCAGTTTTACGAACTTTATAAGGACGATAAATTTGTGACACCACTGGTGACACAAATAAATTGGACGAATCATTTGCTCATAATGTCCGGAGCGAAATCGGCGGAAGAACGGCATTTTTATATGCAAGCGTGTATTAAAGAACGTTATTCGAAACGTGAACTTGAAAGACAAATGGACAGCGCATTATATCAGCGATATATGCTTTCCTCTAAAAAGGCATTGCCGAAAAGCGTTCCTGCCGCCGCTCGCGAAAGTATTCTCGACTCTTACGTTCTCGAATTTCTCGATCTGCCGGAACAGTATTCCGAAAATAATCTTAAAAAGGCAATCATCGGCAATCTGAAGAAGTTTATATTGGAGTTTGGCAAAGATTTTACTTTTGTCGGAGAGGAATATCGCGTTCAGGTAGGCGGACAAGATTTTTATATCGACTTATTGTTTTATAATCGCGCTCTTTCCTGTCTTGTGCCGATAGAATTGAAAATAGGCAAATTCAAGCCCGAACATATAGGACAAATCAATTTTTATCTCGAAGCACTCGACCGCGACGTTAAAAAGCCGAACGAAAACCCAAGCGTGGGTGTAATCCTTTGTGCGTCGAAAGACGATGCGGTTGTTGAATATGCGTTAAGTCGCAGTCTATCGCCAACAATGGTCGCAGACTACACTTTACAACTTCCCGATAAAAAGTTACTCGAAGAAAAGTTGCGAGAAATTACGCTTTTAACCGAAGACGAAGAAAAATAATATTTTAAATGCTTAAAACGATATAATTTATCTGTAAATCGCCATATATCTTTGGCGCATTTTGATGAAGTATTCATACACCGTAGCTTGCGCGCGCGATAAAACTCTGCCTATCTCGGAATAACTTAAACCTTTTATACGGCATTCCAAAGCAATGCGCATATTTTCGGTTAAAATAAGGCTTGAAACGATTTTTTCGTATAAAGTATAATCTTGTGCAACTTCTTCTGGTGTTTCATAAGAAGGCTCGCTCGCAGGCGTTAAAGCCTCAAGACTTACTGCGCGGTAATAGTCGCTTGTTTTTCTGTTGATTAACTTCATCATTTTACGAATACAGGCAATTTCGATAGTATGACAACTACAACGGGAACGGGCGGTGGAACGGGAAGTACGACGTCAAGCGGTTCGGCAACGAGTTACACTATGCAAACGGGACAGTATAGTTCTGTCGATTATTCTGTAACTCTTTACGGTAGTTCGACGTCGGGAACGGGAACGTTTGAAAGCGGCAGTTATATCGGCTCGAACTCGGTCAACGTCATTATAAATTCTTCTGTAAAAATTCAAACAAGCATTTCGGGAAATGGTACTACGGTTGCGAGTGGAAACGGAAACTCGTTTTCGCTTTCTAACCTTGCAGACGGTACATATACGGTCAGTTCATCGTTTTCGGCGGCTTGGGCAACGAGTTCTCGTTCGGGTATCAGCAAATCGTATTCGTTTTCGTTTCAGTTTAAGGTAGACACCAATGCGCCGACGATGAATAACGTTTCGACTTCGTCCACGGGCAAATACACGAACTCGTCTACATACG
>CAVLAV010000383.1:0-2238 GCA_963660735.1 bacterium | reverse complement strand
TGCGAGCGTAGCGAAGCAATCTCCCGGGAGGGTGGAGGTCTACGGAGTATATGTTCCGTACTTTTTCAGTGGGATTGCCGCGGCACTTCGTGCCTCGCAATGACAAGTAAAAAAAAGTACGTCATATTGAGCGATAGCGAAATATCCCACCGAACTATCGCGCACGCAAGTCTAACGACACTTTTAACGAAAAAACGCGCCGACTGCAATTTTGCAGTCGGCGCGTAAACTTTTTAAACCTTATTAAGATTACTTAATGCTGGCGAAATATTTGATAGTTCTTACCATTTGCGAAGTGTAAGAATTCTCGTTGTCGTACCAAGCGACTACTTGTACCTGATAAGTATCGTCGTCGATCTTGGCAACCATAGTTTGGGTTGCGTCGAACAAAGAACCGTATCTCATACCGATAACGTCGGACGAAACGATTTCGTCGGTGTTGTAACCGAAAGATTCGGTAGCGGCAGCCTTCATAGCGGCGTTGATAGAATCTTTGGTGATGTCCTTGCCCTTAACTACAGCAACCAAAATGGTGGTAGAACCGGTGCAGGTGGGAACTCTTTGAGCAGAACCGATAAGTTTGCCGTTGAGTTCGGGGATAACGAGACCGATAGCTTTTGCCGCGCCGGTGGAGTTGGGAACTATGTTCATAGCGCCCGCTCTTGCACGTCTTAAATCTCCTTTTCTGTGAGGACCGTCGAGAATCATTTGGTCGCCGGTGTAAGCGTGAACGGTGGTCATTATACCGCTTTGAATAGGATAGGTGTCGTTAAGAGCCTTAGCCATAGGAGCAAGACAGTTGGTGGTGCAGGAAGCAGCCGAAATGATTTGATCCTCTGCGGTAAGGGTATCGTTGTTTACGTTGAAAACGATAGTCTTAAGGTCGTTGCCCGCGGGAGCGGAAATAACGACTTTCTTTGCGCCTGCCTGAATGTGCGCCATAGATTTTTCTTTGGAAGTGTAGAAACCGGTGCATTCCAAAACTACGTCTACACCGAGTTTTCCCCAAGGAAGGTCAGCCGCTTTGGGGCAAGCGTAAATGGTGATTTCCTTGCCGTCAACGGTGATCGAACCGGGAACTACTACCGTCTTGCCGTCTTCGCCGAGAACGGAATCTTTATAAGTTACGGTGTGTCCTTGCGCAACGTAACTACCTTGCGCGGTGTCGTACTTCAAAAGGTGCGCAAGCATCTTGGGGCTGGTAAGATCGTTGATAGCCACTACTTCGTATCCGTCCGCACCGAACATCTGTCTGAAAGCAAGACGACCGATACGACCGAAACCGTTAATTGCAACTTTAACGTTTGACATATAAAATCTCCTCCGATTTTTATTACTTTTTTTAAGGTTAAGCCGCGACGGCTAACCCGTCCGCTTAATTCCTTGTATATTATATAAAAAGTTGGCGTTAAAGTCAAATATTTTTTGCCAACTTTCCCATTCTTTATTGACATTGCCGCCATATTTTAGTATAATATGCTCGCTATGAAAAAAATAAACGCCAAGTTGGCAACGATGCTCGTTTTTTGTATACTTTCGAGCGCGGCTTTCGTCGGAGGGATTCCGATGATTATATTCGGCGCGTCGAAACATATTTCCGTCGTAATGATTTTGGGCATAATTATGGTTGCCTTCGATTTTTACGCCTGCCCCATATTGTGGATAAATTTCGGTAATTGCGCGAATTTAAAAACCGTGGTTAAAGCGGTCGAAGAGGAAAATATCTACACCGTGCAGGATATTGCAAGGCAGCAAAACAAACAGCCGAAGGAAGTCGAGGCACAGATAAGAACCTGCCTGCAAAAGGGGTATATAAGCGGATATTTGTTTGACGGAGCAACACTTACTTTAAACGAAAACCGCAAGCAAGGCAAACGCCTTTTGAACGTGAAATGCCGCAACTGCGGCGCGACTTACGGGTATTATTCTGACCAAGACGGAGTATGTCCGTACTGCGGAACTCCCGCGAAACACGAATAAAGCGGTATTATACGAGCGGCGTTAAGCGGCGCGATTCGTTTCCGAATCGCGCCGCTTATTTTTGTCTTACTGTCATTGCGAGGCACGAAGTGCCGCGGCAATCCGTTGGAATAATGGTCGGAGTATATGTCGCGTACTTTACTCACGGGGATCGCCACGGTTACTGCTATTCGGCACTTAACGCTTGCGCGTTAAAACTATCGTTTTTCGCATTTTTTATCAAAAATGCAAGTGCCTTATGAATACCGTCGCTCGCAA
>CAVLAV010000382.1:0-2264 GCA_963660735.1 bacterium | reverse complement strand
GTATATACGTTGACAATTACGGAGATTAACTATTATGTACGAAGACGTTTTAGAAAAAGTGCTTATTTCAAGAGAAGAACTCAACCGCCGCGTGTGCGAAATGGCGAAGAAACTCGACGAGGACTATAAGGGCAAACGCCCGCTTATGGTAGCTATTTTAAAGGGCAGCGTTATGTTTTTCACCGACCTTATCCGCGAGATGAAAACCGATCTCGAAATCGACTTTATGGCTATTTCGAGTTACGGCAACGGCGTAAAATCGTCGGGCGAAGTTAAAATGATAAAAGACCTCGACGGCAAAATCGAGGGTAAGGACGTAATAATCGTAGAGGATATAGTTGACAGCGGTTATACGATGAAATATCTTAAAAATTTACTCGAGGCAAGAAAGCCGTCGTCCATTAAAATTTGCGCGCTTTTGGATAAGCCTTCGCGCAGAGAAACCGACGTACAAGTCGATTATAAGGGTTTTGAAGTCGGCAACGAATTCGTCGTCGGATACGGACTCGACTATGCGTCCTATTACAGGAACATTCCGTTTATAGGAATACTTAAACGTTCCATATACGAAAAGTAATATGAAAAAACTGCTTATTCTTATAGCCTCGCCGCCAGCGTGCGGTAAAACCCGTTTGGCTAAAAAACTGTCGCTTGCGCTCGGCAACGCGGTATATCTCGATAAAGACGCGCTCATTCCGCTTTCAAAGCGCGTGTTTGCGGTTGCTAAAAAACCGTATAACCGCAGTTCTGCGTTTTTCAACAGGAATATACGTGATTACGAGTACGAAGTTATTTTAAATTTGGGTTACGAGGCTATGCGATACGGCGATACGGTTATAATCAACGCGCCGTTTACTCGCGAGGTGAGGGATAAGGAGTATATCGAAAGTCTTGCGGATAGGGCGAAAAATTGCGGCGGCGAACTGCTGGTGGTGTGGATAAACGCCGACGAGGAAACTTGCCATAAACGAATGAAAAAGCGCAATTCCGACCGCGATAAGTGGAAACTTTCGCACTGGAGCGAATACGTAAAGACGATTGATTTTTCATCGCCTAAAAGCGCGGTGGGCAAGAGGTTGTTTGAGTACGACAATCGGGACGATAAGAAAGCGGAAGAGTGTTTTGCGGGACTTTTGCAAAGAATAGAAAATTTAAGAAAATAAAAAACGGAGGCGTGAAAGCGCAGTTCCCATAGGGAATTATTAAAAATCAAATTTTAGTAGAATTGTGCTTTCAAACGATGACAAAAGGCTCACGGAGAAAATTTCCGTGAGCCTTTTTTGATGAATTTTATTTAGATTAAGCATTATAAATACTTTCCCGTAATGCTTGCGGGATTGTTTTTAATTTTTTCAGGTGTTCCTTCGGCAACGATTCTTCCGCCCGCTTGTCCGCCGCGAGGTCCCATATCTATAACGTAATCGGCATTTTTAATCATATCGAGATCGTGTTCGATAACGACCACGGTCGCTCCGTTTTTAATGAGTTCGTCGAACACTTTCAGCAATACTTCAACATCCTGCGGGTGAAGACCGATTGTTGGTTCGTCGAAAACGAAAACAGAATCATCCTGTGCTTTTCCGAGTTCCGTCGCAAGTTTAAGCCTTTGCGCTTCGCCGCCTGAAAGCGACGGCGTGCTTTCGCCCAAAGTAAGATACGGCAGTCCTAAGTTCACGAGCGTTTCGAGTTTTTCTTTAATCTTTTTGTACTTTCCAAACAAAGATACCGCTTCGCCTGCGGTCATTTCCATTAAGTCGGCAATCGAATAAAAATTGCCGCACAGTTCGATTTTTACGTCGTTCGCCTTTTCGGAATACCTTTTACCGTTACAATCGGGGCATACGATTTCGACGTCGGGCAAGAACTGAATATCCATAGATATTTGTCCCGTTCCGTCGCAAGTCGGACAGCGCAAACTACCTGTATTATATGAAAAATCGTTAACTTTTAAGCCGAGTCCTTTCGCTTTCGGTGTTGCCGCGAAAACTTTTCTTAAATCGTCCAGAATACCCGAATACGTCGCGACCGTTGAGCGAACGTTGATTCCTATCGGCGTTGCGTCGATAAGGTTTACTCTGTTTATACCGTCGGCTTCAATCGACTTTATGTGTTCGGGTAGTTTTTCGCCGTTTATTTTTGCCTGTAACGCGGGGATAAGGCTTTCGAGAATCGTAGTGGTTTTACCGCTGCCGGAAACGCCCGTTACGACAGTAAGTCTGCCTTTCGGAATTTTAACGTCGAGAGCGCGAACGGTATGCAACGGC
>CAVLAV010000381.1:0-2265 GCA_963660735.1 bacterium | reverse complement strand
AACGTTTCGGGGTTGACGTAATCCCAATTCACAGAACGGTCTTCGATACCTTCGACGTCTTGAATAAACAATTCTTCGTCTATGCCGTCGAGTTCAAAGCCTTCTTTTTTAAGTTCTTCTACGATTTCGTCCCAATCGGAATAATCCGAAAGGTCAAGCCATTTTGAGCCTAACGCTCTTTCATTGCATTCGTTGTACGAACCCCAAGAACCTATAACAATATTGATATTTCCTTTCATTTCACATCACCTCAAAATCTTCGATATAAATTCTGTCGTAGTTGCAGCCGTATTCAAAATACTCGCCGTTTTCGTCTTCGTATAAGTCGTAAGTTAAAACGCTTATCTTACCGCGATTGGTTACGGCAATCTGAACTTCGTTATCGGTTGCAAAAACAATGTTAAAAGTGATATAAGTTTCACCGTCAAAGTGTTGATATTCAGCCATTTTCTTTCTCCTTATACCGTCTTGAACCATACCGAGTATTCAACTTCGATATCTCTGCCTTCGTATTCGTAATACATAGTCACGTAACCCTTGTATTCGTTTTCTTTTCCGAATACTGGGAAACAATGCTGTTCAACGTCATCGAAAGCTCGCGTATATCGTTTGCCGTTTTTTGAAACGCACTTACATAGCAACGTTCCTTCTTCGTTAAGAAATCCGAGACCGGAAATCTTGTCGTCAGAGTTGCCTCTGACTTTCCTGATTGAGTAAACAACTTTTTTCATTTTTCTGGAATACCTCCATATTTTATTTTGCCTTTCGGCAGGGGCAAAGTAGCACGGGTCGAAACTCATTTGATTTGTAAATTATGTTGCAATGGGCAATAGCAACTACAAACTCGCTTTGAGAGAAAAATAGTGTCGTAAAAAGAAAAGAGCCAAACTCTTTCGAGTCTGACTCAATCAGTAAACATAAAGATTTTAAGTGCTATTTTTCGCGGTGGTTGCTATTGCCGCTGACTTGTGCTACAACAGCAACAACGAAAGGCAATTAAATATGGAGTCTTTACTTTATATCAATTTTATCTTTACTTTTTGCTTTTAATGTGGTATAATAAGTAAAGAAATCGGGAGGCAGATATGTATTCTTATAAGCCATTAGAAAATAAGCTCAATGAAATTGGTTTAACTAAATCTGACTTAACTACCAAACTTGGCATATCATCCAGAACTATAGCCAAAATTTCAAAGGGTGAAAAAATTGCAAATAACGTTCTTGTCAAAATAGCAGATTTTTTGCATTGTGGTCCTGATGATTTGCTCAGAGAGGTTTGCGATAATCACATTTTACAAATTTTGCGTGAAGAAAAAGAAGCAAAAATATCTGGCGGGCTTTATCATGAATTACAAGTCAGAATGACCTATAACTCTAACCATATCGAAGGTTCTAAGCTTACGGAAGATCAAACAAGATTGATTTTTGAAACAAGAACGATTGACGTCGGCGACGGTATTCCGGTTGACGATATTATCGAAACAAGCAATCACTTCCGCGCAATCGATTACGTAATCGATAAGGCATTAGAGCCTTTGAGCGAAGATATTATCAAGCATCTTCATTTGCTATTGAAACAAGGAACTAAGGATTCATCTCTTGATTGGTTTGCCGTTGGAGATTATAAGAAGCGAGCAAATACCGTCGGTGGAAGAGAAACTTGCAAGCCAAGCGAAGTCCATAAAGTTATGGATAAACTCGTTACGAATTTCAACTCTAAAAGCAATATAACAATCGACGATATTATTGAACTTCACGCCGACTTTGAATATATTCACCCGTTCCAAGACGGAAACGGAAGAGTTGGCAGATTGATTGCCTTAAAAGAGTGTCTTAGATTCAATATAATTCCTTTTATTATAGAAGATTCCAAAAAGTCTTTCTATTATCGTGGTCTTGCAAATTGGACGCAAGAAAAAGGCTGGCTTAGAGATACTTGCCTTGACGGTCAAGACACGTTCAAAAGAATTCTGAACGTTCTTGATATTCATGAATAGAGTCTGAAAATTCTTCTAAGTCAATGAACTTGATAGAAGTTAAAAAGAGTGATACTATTATAGGCGGATAAATCCAACCCTTAGTTTCAAAACAGCATAGTTTTGGCATAGTTTTTGGCATAGAAATTGCTAAAAGATATGAAAATTACTGCTCGAAACATAAAAAACAGGTCAAAAGAGACGAAAAATACACAAAAAAGTGCGCGATTTGCAAGAAAATTGCCTATTTTAGAGCAATTTGGTGGCTCAGAATCGACTCCTAAGGGAC
>CAVLAV010000380.1:0-2265 GCA_963660735.1 bacterium | reverse complement strand
AGCGGGTGAGAGTATCTCCGCGTTAGCAAAAGAGTTCAATGTATCGCGACAGGCACTTGCAAAGCAAGTGAAACAAGAAAAAGTTGCCGAAAGTTTACAGAAAATTGACGAAGAGCAACTTTTAACAATGACCGCGTTTATCAATGCCAAAAGAGAGCAAACGCAAACAATCATAACCGCCTTGCTTGATAGGTTGGAAGAGAAAATGGACAAGGCGAGTTTCAAAGACTGTATCGCGGGCATTAAAGACCTTGCAGGCTTATACCTTGACAGAGAGAGCAAAACGCAATCGGGAGAAGATTATCACGTAACATTGACCATTGAAGATCTGAGCGGCGGCGCAGAGATAGAAAACAATGATACAGATTAAAAGCACAATACCGAAACCATTCGCGCCGCTTGTTAATCCGAAAGTGCGTAAAATCGTTGAAGAGTCAGGACGAAGCGCTGGAAAGTCAACCACGAACGAAACCGTCGCAGTATCTTTGATGATGAAAGACAAGCGAAACAATATATGGTACACGCGAGCGGAAAAAGGCGATTTGCGACCGTCGATATTTAGCTCGTTTTGGGCGACTGTGCAAGCAATGGGTGTTGAAAATGTATTTGATTGCAAATTATCGCCTATGGAAATAACTTGCAAGCTTACAGGCGCGAAATGCTATTTTTCGGGTGTGAACGGAAAAACGCGCGATGACCTGAACGCAACAAAAGGTTTTGTCCCGCAAGAGCGAAGCCTTGCAATGTTTATTTTAGATGAAGCGAACGAAGCAAAGAGCCCGCAACACGTGAGAGCGGCAGAAACGACGGCAAATAAGTTTTTGCTTGATTATGGGAAAATCGTTTACGCGTACAACCCGCCTCCGAATTTGGCACATTGGGCGCATAGCTACTACGGGCGAATGATAGACGAAGGCGCGGAGCGTATCTATTCGACTTACAGAGATATATACAAGCTATTAAACCCCGCAACGATTGAAGAAATCGAAACGATGAAGCGCGACAACCCGCGGCAATTCAAGTATTGGTATTTAGGGCAGAAAATATCTCTTGAAGGGCTTGTGTTGTATACATATTCGGCGGCGCGTAATCTTATACCGCTTGAAACGTTTAAAAACGCGGTTTTGCGGAACGGGTATCAACCTATATATATAATATACGGAGTAGATAGCGGCGTAATAAAAGACCCGACGGCGGTTTGTGCTTGGGGAATTTTCCCCGACGGGAATCTGATTAAATTATCGACTTGCTACATAGACCCCCGAAAGGTAGGCGAACCTATACCGAACAGCGCGCAGATACCGGAAATTCTGAAATGGTACGGCGAGTTCTATGCGGAGATGACAAGCTACGGCGTAATAATGCCGGGCGCGTATAATGAAGCGTGGGTATTCGATAACGCGGTAGTAACGCAAGATTTAATGCTTGAATTTGCAAACAAAACGGGCTATTTTTGCAAGGCAGTTGAAAACAAAAGTATTGAGCGAGATATAAAACGTTTGCAAAACGGATATTTTAGGGGCGTATTTAAAATCCTTGATACACCGTCGAACGCGCCGAGCTTGCGAGAGATAGGAACGTTTTGCTACGATGAAAAGAATGAAATTCCCGACGGGCAAGACGACCACACAATCGACGCGGACAAATACGCAACGGCGCATTTTTATTATTCGTATACGATTTACAGGTAAAACAAAGAAAAGGACGGTAAAAAATGAGTTTTCAAATCCCAGATTATTTAAAACGGTATATAAACGAAACAAAGTACAGAAAGCCGTTTGAAAACTTTATAGATAATTCGACATACTACACTCAATTAAATTGGCGATGGCAGAATTATATGCAAAGCGTTGTGCGCCCGTGTATAGCGTATTCATTGGGCGCGATAGACGGCGGGAACGGAAACGCATTATCCACGGCGGCGGGAATGGCGATAACGAAAGGCGCGGCGCGGCTTATATCAGGCGACAAAACTATGTTTTTAGGCGATGATTTGGCGTGTAGGTTTTTGTCTGACGTGTGGGGGCCCGCGGTGAATTTTAATAAGACGAAAGCGCGCGCTATTGAGTTTATGTTGCAAGGCGGAACGGCTGTATTGAAATGGAATAAAACGCGGTCGGGGTTAAACACCTTGACGGCGTTTAGAATTGATAGAACTTTATTCTCGACGGACGACAACGGCGACATAATCGGAATCGTGTTTTTTATATCGTTATTCAGCGATATGACAGACAAAGCGACGAGCACGGAAACGACCTATTGGTT
>CAVLAV010000379.1:0-2268 GCA_963660735.1 bacterium | reverse complement strand
CGTGGAAGCCGCCGCATTGTAAGTCAAGGTGATATTGTCGGAAGAATAAACTTTAACGTCCTGCGTTACGACTGAATACTCGTTTCCAAGCGCGTCTACGGTAGAAAGTCTGAATTTCACAACGTTTCCGCCCGCAATCGTTCCACTTTCTACTGTAACGGTCACGACTAACTCACCATTATGGCTATCTTTTGCCACAGCAAAAAACAGATTTGCGTTTACCGTATCCGTTACTTTCATCGATCCCTTTGCTGTATCAAACAAAATCGTCGGCGTGCCGTAAATACGAATACCGCTGATAGTTCTCGTCTGAACGTTACCGAGATGATCGGTTGCAGTCACGAGATAAGTAAGCGTTTGTCCTGCTGTCTGTACGCCTTCCGTTAAGGTAAGCGTTACGTTTGAAAGTCGATTATTAAAGCTGTCTTTTGCGATAATACCGAGAGTATCAAGCGAAATGGTATCGTCAACTTTGAAAGAAGTTTTTGTCGCTCCACCGATGGTCGGCAAACCGTATACCTTTACCGTGTAAGTAATGTAATATGTATTGCCCTTGCTGTCGGTTGTGCTACTCTTCACGGTAATCGTATTACCGCCCGAAATCGTTCCGCTCTGTTTTACGGTCGTTACCGTGAGCGGCACACCGAAACTATCGACCGCCGAAACTCCGAAGAGTTCGTTGCCGACGGTATCGGTAACTTTCATATCGTTTTTCGTTGTATCGCGCGTGATGACAGGCGCACCGTAAACTTTTACGTTTGCTATTTCAACTTTGGCTTCGTTACCCGTGATATCCGTTGCGGAAATTACAATCGTAACAAGATCTCCCGCACTGTAATTCGATTCTTTTACAGAAACGGAAACAAAGAGAGCCGTACCGAACGTATCGGTTGCGCTTGCACCCCAAAGCGACGCATTGAGAGTATCGGAAAGATTGAAATAATCTTTTTCCGTATCATAAGAAAGCGTGGGTATGCCGTAAACCTTAATATTACTAATCGTTTTTGTTGCGTATGCACCGTAAAGACCGTTTGCAACCAATCTTACCGTAACGGTTTTACCTGCGGCAAAAGTTCCACCTATAATGCTGACGGTAATATTTACGGGATTTCCGTCCGTATCAATTGCAGTCGCATTGTAAGTATCGGGCGAAGTTACCGTGTCATTGATACTGATTTCAGTCGTATCGTCGCACGAAATAGATACCGAATACTCAATCCACTTTGCGTAAAGCGTAATATTTTCCGCAGGCATTGTGGTGAAATGATATTCGTTTGTCAAACTGCTGTCGGTAAACCAACCAACAAATGACTTTTCACTCCAATTCGGCTTTGTGGGAGCAGTTACGGCAGAACCGTAATCTTGCGTAATAGAATCGACAGTGCTACCGCCGTTCGATACAAAAGAAATCGTATATTGATTGACGTTCCACTTCGGGTAAAGAGTCGTGTTTTCGGCTTTATCCCATACCCTTACGGAATTACCGTCCGCATCTGTGTATTGCGTACCCGTCCCGCCTATTCCGTCATACCAACCGGCAAACGTATAGCCGACTCTCGAAATATCTGTAGAAAGAGTAAACGAAGAACCAAAGGTTAAATCAGAATACTTCTGTGTGTCAATCGTTATACTTCCTGTCGTTTTTCCTCCTGCGGCAGGCGTAGACGTACCCGTTATATATATTGTACCTGTGCAAGACGAACTGCTACTGTAAGCACAAGCAACAATATAGTACAGTTGACCGGCAGTAACAGAATAGGTCATACTAAAATTGTTGCCCGAGCCACTATCGTCGTCGGATTTTAATTGGGACTTGCTCGAATTAAACAGATATCCGTATGTGTCACTTGAACTATTAGAGTAGATAGTAATCGTTTCTGACACAAGTGGAACAAATGCGTAATAACGATAATTGTTCGATGATCTTGCGGGGAAAGTAATGCTACCGCTATTACCGCCAACTCGTAATGTTCCGTATCCCGAATAGCTTACCCACTTTGCATAAAGAGTTACGTCAGCAGTAACCTCTGCAGCAAAGTTATAAGGATTGCCCGAACAGGAAGATGTAGTATACCAACCTCCAAAAACATATCCGCTTCGTGTCGGGATATTAGGATAAATCAGACCAACGGAATTATTTACCGTCTGTGCCGATGGCGCAGTTCCGGAAGCCCCATTCAAATTGAACGAAACAGTATAAGTTTTTTCTGCTGTTGTGATTGTTCCTGTTCCATCAAGCGAAACCCTGTATGTGTTAGCGCTCCATTG
>CAVLAV010000378.1:0-2271 GCA_963660735.1 bacterium | reverse complement strand
TGTGAAATGTCACGCCCTTTTTAATTGGTTTGTCTGTCAGTTCTACGTTGACGATGTTTACAGGAAAGTTGAAAAATGAGATATATCTTCTACCATTACAATCACTTCGGAACGCTCGTTTTTGACTATTACGACGAAGAAACTCACGTTTCGCAATCTTATGTGTTTTACACATTAAGACAGGCTGTAAGCAAATTCAGACGGGATAACGGCTTGCAGTATAAACGCATCAAAATTTCTAAATTATTCTAAGGAGATAATCATTATGGCTAACATCAAAGACTTGAAAAAATACGTAGGTTATGAATTTTCTTCGGGTTGTTACACAGGCGATGACTATAAATCGTTTCAAACCAAATATCTCAATTACCTTCGTTCTATATGCAAACAAAACCATTGGCAACTTGTAAACATCGGTAAAAACCACTACTGCTTTTCTGCTTTCATAAAGAGCGCGGAAAACAAATGCGTTTACATATCTATTTCCGACGTCAGATATTTTTCCAACGAGTGGTATAACCACATACTTATCCGCACGGCAAAAAACGAAACCGATTATCGCGGCGGGTTTAACAACTATACGACACTTGAAAATTTGGAAAGCACTGCTGCCGATTTACTCGAAGATTTACCGTTTTAAGGAGCACACAAATATGAAAATTTCAACAGAAACCCTATATCGCCTCTGCAATAAATATCAATGGTTTACAAGCGGCGATTGCACACAATACGAAAAATTATTTGCAAAAGCCCGACAAGGAGCAAGCCTTGAAACATTAGCAACGATTATTTGGCTTTGCTCGGTCGGATATGAAGAAAAACAAATATTAGAAATACTCGAAAAGGAGTGTAAAAACAATGATTAAGTTAAACCTTACACCGCAAAACAAACAGGAAGAACTCATACTTACCTATTTACAAAACAATGCGAGCGAATCCCTTGCCGACAAGATAAATAACGGCACTCCGTTTGAAAAAGACGGACACCCTTTGTTGAACAAGAAAACGCTTTCCGGTTTTATGAAATACGCTTGCGAAGAAGCGAGAAAACTTGCCGAAAAAGGTGCTAATTCCGCTTGCATTGACGACATTACTGTATACGGTTGGGCTATCCACTTTTTTGAAGAAGATTCGATCGAAGGGACGCTTTACACCATAGACGGCGAAGAAGATAAACCCGCACCGAAAAAGGTCGCCACAACAAAACCAGCGACAGTAAAACCGCAGAATTTACAGTTTTCTATTTTCGATAAAATCGACGATACCGAAGTTAAAGATACTAAAACTGACACTTTAACTACCGAAACAGATACAAACGACGAAGAATTTACCGAAGAAGAAAAACTTGACGCACTGCGACAGGTTGCCGAAGAAGAACAAAACCAAACAGCTATCCGCCCTATCGAACAATCAAAAGGTAATCCTATATATCAAAAATATATCGAATATCAGTCGGAACACCCTACTTCAATCGTGGCTTTACGACTCGGAGATTTCTACGAAGTCTTAGGCGACAACGCCGTAATGCTCGGGAACGAAATGGAACTCACGATTACAAGCCGTGACGTTGGTTTGAAAGAACGTGTTCCGATGATAGGTTTCCCTTATCACGCTGCCGAAAATTACTTCGCGAAAATCGTCAGAAAACACGACCTTTATATCATCGAAAACGAGCGCGAAACGCAGTTTATTCCAAGCCTGTTACATATTGATAATCGGCTTATAGACGAAGATACGGGCGAAATATTGTCCGAAGAAGAAATGCGTGAATTTGACGGCGATATATACGAACCGCAAGGCATTGACGAACCCGAAACCACAATAAAACAATCTATTCCGAATGAGATATTTGCCCTGTTCGGAAATAAAGTCGAGGTGAGATAAAATGAAAATCGAAAGAATAAAACCAATTCCGAAATACATACAGAAAAAGATAAAACTATACGACAACCAATTAAAAACTGCGCCGTTCGGAAGAACTCGCTTTTATGCCTACTTTACGAAAAACGACGGCGAACTTGTCAAAGTTACGGTAGCCGTCAGAGAGTATAAAAAGCAATGGTATTGTAAGCCTGTTGTCGTTCACGGCGTTCATTCCGACAGATGCTTTGGCAAAGACATAAAATTTACATACATTGCAGGATATACTGTCGGTTGGCACGAACAAAGGCTTTCAAAATATCCCGATTGGTATGAAAGCAAAGATTGGGGTTGGGCTTTAGATAACTCATTCGATCCCTACGCCCCGATAGTCAACCGCGATTATATCTT
>CAVLAV010000377.1:0-2277 GCA_963660735.1 bacterium | reverse complement strand
AGATTTGTATTAAATTGTAGGTGTCAGGCGGGGATTAAAACGAAGTCGTCAGTTCGAGTCCTGTTTTTCAAAAAACAGGTCAAATGTTAGATACTCTTGGGGAATTTCAAGAATATTAAATCAAAACAGCGTAAACAGCGAGTTCGTAAAAGGACGACCGAAGACTTCTCGGTCGTCCTTTTGTTTATTCTTCGTTTATTCTTGTTTTAATTTTCAAATGAATACATTTACTCGCCAAAATGCCGTTTGGTTGTTATTTAATACTATTGATTATAAATAAATTCTGTTTCTATTCAGTTATGATACTTAATCTTGGGGAATATGAGTAAACCGGCTTATTTTACCGATTTACTCGTTAGCCCCGTTTTTTAATAACAGTATTGCGGCAATACTATTGCACCTACGAAATTGTAAACGATGCGAACTCCCTGCATTTTCTTACCGTCGAAAATTTCAGCCTCATCAATATAAATCTTGTCGATAAAACTATGCAGTATTTCCGGTGTCAATTCTTCGATACAGAGATAGTGTTCTACGATTTTCAAAAACTTTTTAAGATTATCGTTGTCCTGTTCGGTTGCGGCGATGATCTTTTTTAATTCTTCCGTTTTTGCCCGTAGTTCCACTTGCTCCGTTTCATAAGATTTAGCAAGAAAATCAAATCGTTCGTCTGTCATTTTGCCTTTTACGTTATCTTCATAGAGTTTACGGATAATCCCGTTGATTTCTTCTATCCGTGCGGTTGTTTTAGACAATTCGCTTTTGGCTTTCGCCTGTGCTTTTTGTTGTTCCGCCGTTGTGGATTTCAGGTAATTTTCTATAAATTCTTTTTCGTGAAAAGCAACGTATTCGCAGGTTTTACGCAAATCTTGCAAAACGACTTCTTTTAAGTCGTTTACGCGGATGCGATGCGGCGTACATAATCCTTTCTTTTTCTTGCGATAGGTCGAACAATAAAAATGGTCATAATCGTGATTTTTCTTGTATCGCTGAATCGTAAGCAATCCGCCGCAATCGGCGCAATAGAGAAGCCCTGAAAACATATTCGTTTCGTTTGATTTTATATATACTCTTTTATGCTCCCGCATTTTTTGCACGGTATCGAAAGTTTGTCGGTCTATAATCGCCGGCTGAGTGCCTTCAAAGATTTTCCATTCGTCTTTCGGATGAAACGCCATTTTTTTGCTTTTGAACGACTTCCGATAGGTCTGAAAATTGACAGTGCAGCCCGTATATGCCATTTGAACGAGAATATATCGTATCGTAGAATTGTTCCATATCTCCGGATACGGACTTCTGCCGCGATATTTTAATCCTCGTTTCATAGCGTAAAGTTGCGGCGTTTCTTTGCCTTCCTCAGTCAATCGCTTTGCAATATCGTTGATTTTCAACCCTCCGATATATAAATCGAAAATTTCTTTTACCGTTGAAGCGGCTTCTTCGTCCACAATCCATTTTTCCTTGTCGTTCGGATCTTTCTTATACCCGAACGGCGGAAGCGTGGATAAATGCTTGCCTGAATTTCCCTTTGCTTTTAACACCGCTTTGATTTTTTTCGACGTATCCTTTGCATACCATTCGTTCATTATGTTTTTGAACGGTGTAAAATCGTTATCCATTGCGGATACCGTATCTACCTGATCGTTAATTGCTATGAATCGAATGTCCGAATTAGGAAAATAAATCTCGGTGTAATATCCTACCATTATGTAATCTCTGCCGAAACGCGACATATCTTTTACGATAATAGTAGCAATTTTACCTTCTTCCGCATCGGACATCATTCTTTGAAAATCCGGACGATTGAAATTCGTTCCCGAAAATCCGTCGTCGATATAAAATGCAGTGTTGGTAAAACCATGTTCTTTTGCATATTTTGTAAGCATTTCTTTCTGATGAACGATACTGTTGCTGTCCCCGACGAGTTCATCGTCGCGGCTGAGTCGCCCGTATAATGCGGTTATTTTTTCACCTCCGTAATAAGTTTTGTTGTTATTTGTTTTCGCTATTTGTATTCCTGACATTATTTTTTACCTCCGTCCGGACGCAAACAGCGAGTTCGTTCCGATATTAAGTTGTCCGTTTGCCGAGCAATCAGCCGTTGCATTATATCGAGCGGCGTTTGCGTGGCGTTTGGTTTTTCCTCGGCGCAAACGGCGTAAACCGTATCGCCTACGATAAAGTATTCAGCGCGACAATCGCGCACATTGTGAGTATTAGTGTTTATAATTTTAGCCGTGTTTTCCGTAAATATAATCTCCTTATCAATGATTTATT
>CAVLAV010000376.1:0-2281 GCA_963660735.1 bacterium | reverse complement strand
ATACTCTTAAATTCGTGTTCTTTACCGCGGAGGAATACGGACTTTACGGCGCGAAAGCGTATGTGGACTCTATGAGCGAACAAGAGGTTGCCGACACGCTGTATATGATAAATATGGATTCGCTCGTTTGCGGCGACTACACGTATTTGTACGGCGGCGTGCAGGACAACGAAAACAAAACAGTAAACAAGACCGAGGCCTACGATAACGCTATGGCCGTGGCGAAAGATCTCGGGCTTTCTTTCAAGAGTAATCCGTGGACCTGGGGCAATATCGCGCCAGAAAATTACAGCGGAGAAGATCCCGACTACGCCTCGCCTTCGACGGGCGACTGGAGCGACCACGCGCCGTTTGCCCAAAAGGGAATAACTTACCTCTATCTGGAAGCGACCAACTGGGAGATTCCCGATTACACGGGTTACGGCGAAACCTATATGGTGGGTATGATTATGAACACCGAAAACGACAATCTCGCTTACATAGAACACTATTTCCCCGATCGTCCGTTAAATCACCTTACTAAATTTTCTGCTCTTTTAAACGGACTTCTTACTCAAAACGAGTGGAATTATTAAAACGCCTTTACAGGCAATCGCCCTCGGGCGGCTTTCCTTTTGAAAGAGAAAGCCGCCCGAGGGCGAAAGTTTTTAAACGAGTTTTTTAAGTCGCTCTTCGTAAGTTTCTTCCAACTTTTTCAATTCTTCGGTAAGGGCGCGGACTTTTTCTCCTAAGTTTTTGCCGTGATTGTTTAAAAGTTCGGCAAGTTCGGTTATGCCGTTTACCGTACCTTTAATCATAAGTTCGGCTATGTGGGACGCCGAATCGTCGGTTAAAGTGTTCATTTTAACCGCGGTGTACATAAACGCTTTTTGCATAAAGTTTATGTCCTGCCGCTCGACGCCCGTTTCCGTCATAAACGAACTTAATTTGCCTATAAATTTTTCGTAACCCTCGTATTCGGCGGAGAGTTCTTCTTTCATTTTGCCGTCGTCGGTTTCGCCTATCACGTTGGATATGGACTGCAACGCGATGTGCGCGTTTTTATAAACCGAAATTAACGCCTCTTTATCAAGATTTTTTTCTTCCATAATATAATTGTGGATAGTTTGCCGAAAAATATGCGTAAAAACGAGTTAAAAAGCGAAAATTCGTTTGACAAATATTATTCGTTCGTGTATAATAGAAAAGAACCGCTCGAGAGGGGCTCTTTTTAAGTTGCTTTTTGTAACGCCCGCTAAAACAAACTCGGCGAGATTAGACGGGAGGTCTATTTTTCAGATGTACGCTATTATTGAAAACGGAAGTAAACAATACAAAGTAGCGGTTGACGACGTAGTTAAGTTTGAAAAACTCAACGCAAACGTCGGCGACAAAGTCGAATTCAAGGTATTGCTCGTTTCCGACGAAAACGGTATTAAAACTACCGACGAGGCAGCAAAGTACGTTGTAACCGGCGAAGTTCTTGCTCAAAGAAAGGACAAGAAGGTTATCGTTTACAAGTACAAAGCAAAGAAGAACGAAAGAAAGAAACAAGGTCATAGACAACCTTTCACGCAAGTGAAGATAGTTTCTGTTTCGGAAAAGGCTTAAGCGGGAGGGTAAATCAATGTTATTTTTAAGTTTATTCGCTCATAAAAAAGGAATGGGCAGCACGAGAAACGGAAGAGACAGTGCCGCCAAACGCCTCGGACCTAAGCGTTCGGACGGTCAGGCAGTTCTTGCCGGCAACATTCTCGTTCGTCAAAGAGGCACTAAATTCCACGCGGGCAACAACGTGGGCATAGGCAGCGACGATACGCTTTACGCTCTTATAGACGGCGTAGTTAAATTCGAGCGTCTTGGCAGAGATAAAAAGCAAGTAAGCGTTTACGCATCCAACAACTGAAATTTTGCGAGCCGTTAGGGCTCGCATTTTTTTATTTAAAATGATTACTTACGACGGAAAATTTTTTAGCGTAAAAGACACTTTGGAGTGCGGACAGATTTTTAGGTTCAGACCCTACGAAAAAGGCTATCTCGTCTTTTCGGCGGATAAGGCTTGTTACGCGTGCAACGAGGGCGATAAGGCGATTATCGACTACGATAAAGCCGACGAAGAGTATTTTGAAAACTTTTTCGATTTAAAAAGAGATTATTCTCAAATTTACGAAAGCGCGGCAGGCTGCGGCGACGATTTCGTCGCCGCAGCCGCCGAGTGCGGCAAAGGTATACGCATACTTAACCAGGAAAAATGCGAAACTTTACTTTCCTTTATAATCTCGCAAAACAACCACATACCGCG
>CAVLAV010000375.1:0-2281 GCA_963660735.1 bacterium | reverse complement strand
CTTGTTCCACGATTTTGCCGTCGTCCACGACGAGAATTTTATCCGCTTTGCGGACGGTGGCAAGTCTGTGCGCGATAGTAATAATCGTCTTGCCCTTGGTGAGTTCGGATATAGCCGACTGAATAAGATGTTCGTTTTCGGGGTCGATACTCGCAGTTGCCTCGTCGAGAATAATTACGGGCGAATCTTTAAGTATGGCGCGAGCAATGGAAATACGCTGTTTTTCGCCGCCCGAAAGGCGTTTGCCCGACTCGCCCGCAGGGGTGTCGTAGCCTTGCGGAAGTTTGGAAATAAACTCCTCGCAACAAGCCGCGCGAGCCGCCGCTTTTACTTCCTCGTCGGTCGCGCGGGGATTGCCCACGCGGATATTTTCGAGCAAAGAGCAATTAAACAAGAAGTTGTCCTGCGTAACGAAACTAACTAATTCGAAAAGTTGTTCGAGGTGCATATCCTTTACGTTTACGCCGCCTATTTTTATACTGCCGCTACTTACGTCCCAAAACCTTGCTATAAGTTTTGCGACGGTGGATTTGCCTCCGCCCGACGGACCTACGAGCGCGGTGAAACTGCCCTCTTTAAGCGTTAAGTTTACGCCGTGCAAAACCTCGTCTTTTTTATCGCCCGTGTAGGAAAAAGTTACGTTTTCCAACTCTATATCCCTGTCTAAAACGGTCACACGGGTTTTTGGCTCGGGCAGAGCGGGCATTTCGAGAAATTCCTGCAAGCCGTCCACCGTGAATTTAACCTGCCGCATATTTTCGGAAAAAATTTCGAGTTTGGCAAGCGAACCGACCATTGATATGGAAAGCATTACGGCAAGCGCAGCCTCGGGCGCGGTTATTATTCCGTTTGCCGCCAAAGCAAGCGCGACGGGCAAAGTGCCGATAAGCATGGACGGAAAGAGCGCGAACGCGAGTTTCATCGTGGCTAAAGTGGACGAAAGCCATTTTACCACGAAGGTGCGGAAATCGGTTATCGCACCCGAATATTTTTCGTAAGAAACGCCCGCCCTGCCGAACGCTTTTATTACCTCGATGCCCTCTACGTATTCCACGATAGTGCTGTTCATATAGGCGTTGGACTTATCGTATTTATCAAAGTTTTTACCGCTTATTTTAAAGGTAAGACCCATACATACGACCGACAACGGGAACGTTACCAAAGACGCGAGCGCGAGCCGCCGGTCTATAACGGCGAGCGCGATAATGCTTACCACGGGCAGAACGATATGCCCCGCGCCTTCGGGAATCATATGTGCGAGCGGCGGTTCGAGATTTTCTATCTTATCCACCATCATACCCTTGATTTCGCCTATCAAGTGATTTTGCACCGTGCCGAGCGGCGCGTGTAAAAATCTGTCGGCAAGTCTGCGCCTTAAACCCGCCAACACGTTATACGCCATATTATGCGATATACCCGTTGACAAAGTAAAAGTAATTATTTTTAAAAGGTACGCGCATAGCGCGATTAAGCACCATTTTACTACGGCGTCGGTCGTTTGCGTTCCGCCTGTAAAAAGACAAATTACGGCGTACACACAGTAAAACGGAACGAGTCCCGCCATTACCGAAATCACGGACAAAATTACGGAAACGACCGTTTTAGGTTTTTCATTTTCCGCATACGCGAAAAGCGTTTTTGTCCAACTCTTTTTCTTACTCTCCATACTTTTTTAGTTTTACCTTCACTTGGGGTTAGTTTATGCTAACCTGATTTTATTTAAAAAGGGGTATTATCCCCGTTTTATCGTTTATTCGGGCAAAGTCCACTCGGACGGCAAACCCAAAATCTTATCCCAACCCGCGTTGAAAAAGTATTGCAACTGCTTGATATATTTGCGCGCCTCGCATTTATCGAAATCGTGCGCGACCACCTCGAACATACCGTTGAACATCGCCGTTGCAAGTATATGCGTAAGGTCTGCGCGAACGTCGTTTACGTTAAGTCCCGCCGCGTTGAGTTCGCTTATAAATCTCACCGTATTGTCCGTTTCCACCTCTACGAGCCTGTCTACGAAATGCTCGTATTCGCTGCCCTTACTCTTACAAATTATAAGTTTAAACTCTTCAAAGTTGCCGTAGACTATATCGAGCATACCGTCCACTTTATTATCCACGTAAAAGTGCATATCGTTATACTGCGTTTCGGGCGCAAGGTCGGCAAACTCGTTTTGCACGCGATTGTAATAATTATAAAGTTTTTCGGCGGGTTCTTTTACTATCTCGCGAAAAAGTTCGCTTTTATCGGCAAATCTGCCGTAAAGCATACCCGTGGTATACCC
>CAVLAV010000374.1:0-2282 GCA_963660735.1 bacterium | reverse complement strand
GGCAAGGATTATACGCGCTCTAAATAAATATCAAGATTAAATGCGACCCCCGATGTTCGAGTTCGTGTTCGACGGATCGTAATTACCGTTCCAATTCCACAAGCCCGCGTTCGTCGTGTTGTTCCAATTCCCACCGACGGCAAGGACAGAGCCGTTGACGTTCGCGTCGGGGAGTGCGCGTAATACCCTTTATGTTTTTATCGTCGCTATTGAATAGACGCCAAGGGGGAGGTATCCCCCTTGACAATCCCTCTCTTAAAGAGGTTTATAACAAAGGCGACCCCCGATGACCGAGCTCGAGTCCGACGGACCGTAATCACCGCTCCAATACCACAAGCCCGCGTACGCCGTGACGCCCCAACTCCCACCGACGGCAAGGACAGAGCCGTAGACGTCCGCGTAATCCGCGTAGTAGGTGGTTGCGCTACCGCCGACTTCGGTTGCATACTGTATAAGAGGGTTGCGTCCGAGCGGCTCAACGGCTTTTATGTATCCGTAACTGTTCGCGCGGTTGCCTTGATAAACATACGGCGACGCGGTTTTGCCCGCCGTGTAAGACGCGGGATCGGTGCAAACATATACTTTTGCGGACGAGAAAGATATACCGTCAACCCACTTGTAAACGTTGCCCCACAAGTTCTCGATACCGCGGTATTTCATTGCGTGCTTGCCGTCGGTGTTGCTTTCTTCCGACCCCGACGGGGTTTTTATGCTGTCCGTTCTTCCCGTAGCGACCGCCGCCGAATTGCCGTTTGCGTAACCGTACATTACCGATTGCGAGTTTGTCGTTTTCATTTCAACGAGCCACAATTCTTTGATAATAAGGTCGATCAAGAAGTCGTACTGCTGATAACCCGCGCCGTTTGCTTTGCAACCCGTACGGAAATTATCGCAAGTAATATTGACAAGCACCGTTGCGCCCGATTTCGAGTACACGCGCGCCGACGACCCGCTCCCTTCGTATTTGCCGACGAGGACGTAATCGAGTTCGTTTCCCATACCGTCAACAAACAACGTCGAAAAACCTTCGTATCTGATACCCGATATTTGGTGCTTGTATGTTCCGTCGCTGTTTTTCGTGATTTTCGAGTAGAATTTCGGTATTTTGATAAATACGTTACCCGACGCGTCGGTTACTTCTTGCATATCGCTCCACGGATAGCAACGGTCAAAGTCGCTTACAATATCCGTTGTGCCGACGGTGTACGAAAGCCCGACGGCGTCGTCCGTCCTTGTAAGGGCGGACGGGGTGGACGAGCCGACTTTATCCACGCCGTAAATTTTTGCTTTTTCAATGTTCATAGTTTAATTACCTCCTTCGAGTGCGGTAAGCCGCGTTTTGATTTTCTTAAATTCGTCGTCGATTTCGCCGCCGCGAGAATATCCGACGGCTTTTTCCGACTCTGCCGACGTCGCGGCATAAATCGCGATTGACGCTCCGCCGCCGCCCTCAAATTGAATTGCGGTAAGGTTCGCCCAAGCGGTCGAGCCGTCGCCGATTTTCAAAACCTTGTTTGTGGTATCGTAGCCAAATTCGCCCGCGGAAAGAGTCGGATTTTTACTCGTCCAATTTGCCGCGGTGTCTTGTCTGACTTTGATTGTTACGGTTAAATTCCGCGTTGCCATTTTGACCTCCTTTACGCGTTGCCGCCGTTAAGCGTAAGCGTGTCCGTTGACATTAAAACGTTTGCGCCGTCCTTTAAGCCGCTAACGCTTTTATTTGCGAAGTTTGTATTGAAGTTCGCGGTTGCGCGAGCCTCGGTAAAGTAAAGGTTAGAGCCTTCCGCGACGTCGCTTGTCGTAAGTACGACCGCTCCCGTTTTGCCGTTTACCGAAAGCACCTTACAATCGGGCGTACGCAACCATACCCAATTTGCAAGCACGCTCGGATCGTCGGCGTTAAGTATGTACGACTTGTTTTCGTCGGTGCGGACTGCCACGTCGCCGCGTTGTGCGGAAAGTGCGAGCATTGCGTCTTGACTTGCCACAACGTAAGTTTCGGTAATAGCGATTGCGGGGAGTAAACTTTCGTCGAGTTTTCCGTCGCTACCGAGTACGGGAACGTTGCCCGCCGAAGTTCCTACGTTTTTAGCCGCCGCCGTTCCCGCGTCGCTAATCTTTGAAAGGGTAAGCGAGGGGATAAGGGCGATCGCGATTTTTGCGTTTGCGTCAAGCACGGGTACATTGCCCGCCGCCGTTCCCGTATTCTTACTTGCCGCCGTTCCCGCGTCCGAAATTTTGGAAAGGGTAAGAGCGGGAATATCCGCCGCCGTAAGTTGCGT
>CAVLAV010000373.1:0-2283 GCA_963660735.1 bacterium | reverse complement strand
GGCGCATAACGGCGTGCTGTTTCTGGACGAAATGCCCGAATACACCCGTTCAATGCTTGAAAGTCTGCGCCAACCGCTCGAGGATAGGGTGATAACCGTTTCCCGTGCGCGCGCAAACGTTTCCTACCCCGCGAGTTTTATGCTCGTAGGCAGTATGAATCCTTGCCCGTGCGGCTATTACGGCGACAAAAACGGCAAATGCACTTGTACGCAGACGCAGATTATCAAGTATAAGTCCAAAATTTCGGGTCCGTTGCTCGATAGGGTGGATATACGGGTTACGGTGGACGCGGTAAAGTTTGACGAACTCAATTCCGTCGCGGAAGAAGAGTCGAGCGAGGAAGTCCGCAAGCGCGTGAACGAGGCGCGGCGTATTCAACGCGAACGGTTTAAAAACGACGGAATAAGCACTAATTCCGAAATGTCCGAGCGCGAAATAAAAAAATACTGCGCCTTAACGCCCGAGTGCAACGAGATTTTAAAACGGTCTTTCGAGTATTTGCACTTGTCCGCCCGCGCGCGCAGTCGAATAATAAAAGTCGCCCGCACGATAGCCGATTTAGATGGCTCGGCGGATATTAAGCCTCAACATATAACCGAGGCTATAAGTTACAGGAGCGACGATAATTGATTTTGACAAGCACTCAAAAAGCGGTAGTTTTGTTGGACGCTTTTGAAAAACTCGAATATAAGAAAAAATTGCAACTCCTCGGCGCGCTTTCTTCGCCCGAAAAGTTGTTCACGCTCGAAAAAGACGACAAGCGGCTGTACGCTCGGTTAGAAGAGGTTTTTCCCTCGGTCGCGGCAGTTCTTCACAAAAAGAATTTAGCGGAAGAGATGATTAACTCGGCTATAAAGGGTGCGGACGGCGTAATCACGATTTACGACGAAGAGTACCCCGAAAATCTGAAAAATACGCCCGTTCCGCCGCTCGCGCTGTACTATAAGGGCAACGCGGAACTATTAAACGGCGATAATCGCGTGGCGATAGTAGGCTCGCGCAAAACTACGAGTTTGTATTACGCCGAGGCGGAGCGGGTATCGAAAGAACTTTCCGAGGCGGGTGTTACCGTGGTAACGGGCATTGCCGACGGCGGCGACGACGCGGCGATTAAAGGCGCGATAAAAAGCGGAAGGATAATTTCGGTATTTGCGGGCGGTCTTAATTGCGGTTACGGGCAGTACAAGTCGGCGTTGGTAAACGAAATCGCTCAAAACGGACTTTTGCTTACCGAGTATCCCGCCGACAGACCCGCACGGGATTTTACCTATCCCGTAAGAAACAGAATAATCGCGGGACTTTGCCGCGCGGCGATAATAGTATCGGGTACGGCGAAGAGCGGAGCAAGATACACCGCCGCTTACGCCGCGGACTACGGCAGGGAAGTTCTGACTTTCCCCTACGGGCTTGGAGTAAAGTCGGGCGAACTGTGCAACGGACTTATCAAACAGGGCGCGACGGTGATAGAAAACTCCGAGGACGCGGCAGGCGCGCTCGGGGTAGAACTTAAAGTGAAAAAACAGATCAAGTTGGAAGGAAACGAACTTTTAATATACGAAAGCATAGCGGACGGAGTGAGCGACGCCAACAAACTCGTCGAAAAAACGGGTTTGAAACCTTACGAGGTAGTCGCCGCGCTCGGTATGCTTGAAATGAAAGGCGCGCTTATAAGGAGCGGCGCAGAGTACGAAATAGTAAAATAACGGAGGCAGCCTTATGCAGTTGATAATAGTAGAATCGCCGTCCAAGGCGAAAACGATTGAGAAATATCTCGGAGGAAAGTACAAGGTGGACGCAAGCGGCGGACACGTGCGCGATTTGCCCGAAAAGCGTCTGGGCGTAAACGTAACCAAAAACTATCAACCGAATTACGTAGTTTCGGCGGATAAGAAGGCGGTTATAAAAAGACTTAAAGAAAAGAGCGAAAAAGCCGAAAAAGTATATCTCGCAACCGACCCGGACCGCGAAGGAGAGGCTATAAGTTGGCACTTAAAAGAGGTTTTGGGGCTCGGCGATAACGCGCAGAGAATAGAATTTAACGAAATCAGCGAAAAAGCCATAAGGAACGCGCTCAAACACCCGCGCGGAATAAATTATAATCTCGTAGACTCGCAACAAGCGAGGAGAGTGCTCGACCGCCTCGTGGGTTATAAATTAAGTCCGTTTTTGTGCAAACGCATAAAAAGCGGCTTGTCGGCAGGGCGCGTTCAGTCGGTCGCACTCCGACTTATAGTGGACAGAGAGCGCGAGATTGCGGATTTCGTCCCCGAAGAATACTGGGT
>CAVLAV010000372.1:0-2300 GCA_963660735.1 bacterium | reverse complement strand
TTAAAATAAACTCGTAAATTCGCCTTGTGGCGAAAATTTAAAGGAAACTTGCATTATGAAAAAGTTTTTTGAAGAGTTTAAAAAGTTTATAATGCGCGGCAACGTTATGGATCTTGCCGTAGGCGTTATCATCGGCAGTGCGTTTACCGCTATCGTAACCGCGCTTTCCAACAACATTCTTCGCCCTGTGATAAACTGGCTTATCGCGCTCATTTGCGGCGAAGATTCGCTTTCCAACATATACACGTTTTTAAAACGCGTAGTGGACGAAAACGGAGTCGTTGACCTTGCGCAGTCGATTTATATAGACTGGGGCGCGTTTATCAACGCGATTATTAACTTTATAATTATTGCGTTCGTGCTGTTCACCATAGTTAAAATCGTAAACCGTATAAACGACGGCGTTACGGAACTCGTTAAAAACGGCGAAATGCTTTCTAAAAAAGAAGTAAAAGCGTTGAGAAAGCAGGGTAAAACGGTTAAAGAGATAAAGCAAATGCAAGCCGAGCAGGAAGCGGCGGCTAAAAAAGCCGAGGAAGAACGCAAAGCGGAAGAGGCAAAGAACGCTCCGCCCACGACGGAACAGTTGCTTACCGAAATTCTTGCCGAAATCAAAAAACAGAAAGGGGAATAATAAATTATGTTGCCAAACGCGTTTTTTACCATAAATGGTAAAGAATACGGCAGTATGTACGGCGTATGTATCGCGATAGGTATTTTATGCTGTTTCATAATGCTTTCCGTTTACGTTAAAAAGAAAAAAGTAGACCAAAAAACAGCAGATTTCGTGTTTTACGACGCGATAATCGCCATTGCGCTCGGCTTTTTGTCGGCGACGCTTTTTCAGTCTGTATATAACTATCTTGAAAATCCGTCGGCGGGGTTCGAGTTTGGCGGTATGACTTTTATAGGCGGACTTATAGGCGGCGTGGCGGTTTTCCTTATAATTTATTTTGCGACCAAAAACAATATCCGCAAAAATTACGAAGGCACTTTATCCGACATATTGCCCATTGCGCCGAGTTGCATTACGATTGCTCACGCTTTCGGGCGGCTCGGGTGTTTGTGCGCGGGTTGTTGCTACGGCAAAAAGCAGGACGGATTTCCGGGGCTTTGGATGCAGGTTTGGGAAAACGGCAGGACGGTCGAGGGGTATTACCTCCCCACGCAACTTTACGAGGCTCTCTTCCTGTTCGCTTTGTGCGCGGTGCTTACCTACCTTGCGTATAGCAAAAAGTACAAAAGACCTACCGATAATTTAGCGATTTACCTCGTGGCTTACGGCGTGTGGAGATTTTTCCTCGAATACCTCCGCGCTGACGACAGAGGACAATATATCGGCGTATTGTCGCCGTCGCAGTTCTGGTCGGTGTTAATGGTTATAATCGGCGTGTTTATGTTGTTCGCGCTCGGTTACGTAGAAAAATTATTCAAAAAGAAAAATAGCGAAGAAAAAGAGTAAAAACGAATAAAAGTTGCGGCGGAAATTTTCCGCCGCTATTTTTTTACTTGACAAGTCGGTTAAAAAGTGATATATAATATAGACCTTTTAACCGTTAGAGAGTCGAGGCTCAATTAGTTCGACTCTCTAATAGCCACTGGTTGCACACGCAGGAGGACGAGCGCGCTATGGGCACGTGGGAGAGGGAGAATATATGAATAAAAGCAGTATTACCGCGCTTATGAGCGCGTTCGGCAGGGCGTTTCATTCCGAAAACGAAATAAACCCCGTGTTTGACGATTATTTGGCTAAAAAGTTGCTCACGGAAGAAGAGTATAATTCGGTCGCTGGGTTTATTTTAAACGGCGTAAAGTTTTTCGAGCCGAATTTAAACGCGGAAAATAAAAGCGAAAAAGAAATTTTACGCTTGCTTGTAAATAAACATATTATCTCGACGAGTGCGCATTTGAGCGCACGATAGAAAGTTTATCTCGGCTTTGTAGTCGCGGCAGTACGATAGCGTTCGATTATGCCGACGAAACTTCAAAATAAAAAACATTACGTTCATTTTCAAAAATCGTAATAAAATCGATTGACAAAACGTAACCGTTATGCTAAAATACCCCTAAGGTAAGGAAGAGAGCCGCGGCTCTCTGTTCTTTGCGCGCAACACGATTGCGCGCAATACCCCTAAATAAGATAGGTGATTGTAAAAGTCTGAAATGTCTTAGTAAAAGATGCGGCTGACGCCTTGACCCTTCGACTACGCTCAGGGTGACGGACTACTCGTCATTCTGAGCGGAGCGAAGAATCTAGCGAAGCGTAAAAACGCGCGATTTATATAAAACGCAGTCAACGC
>CAVLAV010000371.1:0-2302 GCA_963660735.1 bacterium | reverse complement strand
TCGTTATCCCGTATAAAGCGACGGCAACGTTTAAAATCGAAAATTCGGACGGTTGGGGCGCGTATTCCGTAACCGATTGCACGGTGAAAATCGTGCCGAGCGCAGACGAATCTCACGACTTTGATTTCACCGTCGGCGACGATTCCCGCCCCGCCGCGTTTACGAAAGAAAAAGACCTGACGGGCGCTTTCGTGGAAAATTACAACGGCAAAGGCATTACAATTTCCGAAACCGGCGAATTTACGATTTGTTGTTCTTATAAATCCGTTTCGGAAATTTTGCAAGTCGTATACGGCGAGGAAGAAATTCACGCCGAAGCAGACGGGAATTTACTGGAATATCCGTATATCGCGATAAAAGTAACATCACCCGACGGGAAGCAAACGCTGACGGTGCCGCTCTTGCTATACGGCGTTGTAACGGGAATCGAATTGAATCCGAGCGAGGTTATTTTCTGATGAAAAAGCAGGTATTGAAAATTTCACGAATCATAGCGACGTTTTTATTAAGCGTAATATCTCTTTTCTGCGGACAGGCAAGCCTGTTCGCTTTTCCCGTTTTCGCCGATTCCGCAAACGTGCAGGAAGCCTTTGAAAATATCAACGTGCTCGACGATTTGAAAGAAACGACAATCGACGGAAAGAAATTCGATTTGACGGATTATAATTTTGACGAAACGAAAGAATTGCAGATTTTTTCGTTCGTAGAATTTTGCTATTCGTTCCGCAGAGATAATACGGATAATTACGGATTGTACGTCTATATTTATAATCCGCAGGGCTTGAAAATCGAAAACGACAGTTCTCTGCACGCAATTACGATTCGCCACGGCGACGATAGCAGTCAGAACTTTGTAAAATATCCTTTACAGTTTCTGAATCAATCTGCGGGGAATTATTACGGACTGTTTTATAAATTCAAGGTTTCTTTAAGCGATAAGCAGAAAACGGAAATTTTGCAGGGCGATTATAAGGTCAATTCTACGTTACGTCGTTACGAAGTCGGCGAAATCGAATTGAAAATGCCGTCGGAAATAAAATCCTGCCCTGTCGGAATCGTATATAAATTTTCGGGATATGCGAAAGGTTATGGCGCGGACGAATCCGCCGAAAGCACGCTGAAAATGATAACCGAGGGTAATCAGGAAGTAATTCCGCTGAAAGTGAAACCTACGTTTTATCGCCCTGAGGGCACGAACGGGAAAAACGATTATACGCAGGATAGTTTACATAGCGTGTTTTTTGCCGTTCCGAATCATTTTATCAATAAGTACGGCGAAATGTATGCCGTTCACGCCTCTTGGCTAAACGCCGTTTTAAAACCTATGCTCGTTACGGGAAATCAATCCGTTTATAGTTCTTTGCAATCTTTTTTAGGACAAGATATCGGTACTTTTTCATTCTCAGCCGAAAATAATTTCAGGTATGGTTTATACGGAAATTATGAAAAAAATTATATAGGCGATATTTCGGCGGGAACTACTTCCGGACCTGTTTATGCACAAAAAGCAACTTGGGTTTATAATTTTTGGGATAGTTTTTGGAACGGAAACGACGGCGAAATCTCAAAAAAACTTTCAACCTTTTATTATGCTTTTTCAAGCGGTTCGGAAACCGACAGCGCCGATAATTATGCCGTTCCCGCAGAAACCCTTTATGCGGAATTACTTAAAAGCAAGGATTTATACGGCGGCGAACTCGTAAACGAAAAATTCAGCAAAGAAATTTTTGAAAGCGTAGACGATTCAATTACCGAAGTAAACCTTTCCCGCGACGACCTCGTTTTGGGAAAGTCGTTCTTAACAAGTCAGAAACTTACTCAAAGTTTTTGGGAAAAATTGTGGGGAAAGAAAAACTATACCACCGCGAATACGGATAACATTTCCGTTATAGAAGAAGTTACCGACGAAAAAATGAAAGGCGACCGTACGACGGTTTGCAATCGTTTGTATATTTTTGAAAACGACTATAACGATTTCAAAAATTATTACGATACATACGCGAAAAGCAAAAACAACGAATATAACGAGCAGTGCACCGTTTATTTATTTCGTTATATGGTCAGTGATTACGTTGCACAGGAAGCCACTTTATTTGAGTATACCTCAGAGGGCTTTATTGGTTCGGGCTGGGCTGAACGAGATACAAACGCATATTTCTTTCAGGAAACCGTCAATTTGAACTTCGATATAATCGATTTGACGTTCGTAAAAGATGACGTGTATACTGTTATTCCAGTGGCTATGGCGCCGATAGACGTTATTCACGATTCTACCGCACCCGTAAACACCACGTCCGATAAA
>CAVLAV010000370.1:0-2308 GCA_963660735.1 bacterium | reverse complement strand
ATGCCGCGCACTTTACTCACGGGGATCGCCACGCTAACTGCTATTCGGCACTTAACGCTGACGCATTAAAACATTTGTTTTCCGCATTTTTATCAAAATGCAAGTGCCTTATGAATATCTTCGTTCGCAAATCCTTGCAAGCAAGTTTGCTCACTCGACATTGACGCGATGACACACTTTAATATACTTTCAACGGGGGGTTACTTTTTGTACTTGCGGAACGCGCTTACGAATAATTGTTGCGGTACGGTTTCGTCCGTTAAAGGCGGTATATCTTCCGCCGCTATTCCGTCGCCGCCCTGCGCGCGCGCAACGGTGGTTCGCACCGCCTCTATTACGCCTTGCGGTGCAACTCCTCTCGGGCAACGCTCCACACATTCCATACACGACAGACACTGCCATATAGCCTTGCTTTTAAGCAACTTATCCACTTTGCCCTTGGCAAGATAGGAAACGAATTGATGCGGCCGGATATCCATCTCTTTATAAGCGGGGCATCTGCCCGAACATTTACCGCACTTCATACACTTACTTACGTTAGTGCCGCTTATCAGAAGCAACTGCTCGCGTATTAAATCATTATTCATTCTTTCACCCCCAAAGCCTCGGCTAAAAGTTCGGTGAAATAGGTGATTTTCGCCTTATCCTCGCAGTTTTTACGCAAATTGTAAAGGCACAACGGGCAAGCGGTTACTATCTCTTCCGCGCCGTACAAAATCGCCTCGTTTACGATTTTTCCGCTCTTTTGTTTAGCAAGTTCGGAGTTTTTAACCGATACGTATGCTCCGCAACACTCGTTGCGCATAGGATATTTTATCGGCTCGCCGCCTATCGCCTTTATAAAATCTTCTATTATAGTCGGATTTTCGGGATTGTCGAAAGCCATCACCTTGCTCGGACGGAGCAATAAGCAACCGTAATACGCCGCAATCTTTTTGTTTATCGGCTTTACCACCTTTTTGGCGATATTATCGAACCCCACTATATCGCGGAGCATTTCGAGGTAATGTATAACCTGCGTTTCGCCCGCGTAAGGCTCGGATAAACCGAGATAATTATTCGCCTTGGTGCGGATATTATCGTCGTTTTTCATATCGTCGTTTACTCGTTTAATCACGTTATGACAAGCCGAACAAAGCGTAAGCAACTTGCCGCCGTTTTGCTTGGCGTAGTCGAGCGCGCGCACCGCCGATAATTTAGTGGCGATTTCGTCGCGAGCGGTCGGGTACACCGCGCCGCAACATTGCCAGTTTTCGATTTCTTCCATTTCCACGCCCAAAGCCGCCGCGGATTTCCTCGCATAACTATCGAGGTCCTTTGCCTGCGTTTTAAGCGTGCAACCCGGATAATAACAAATCTTCATTTTAAACCTGTTTTATTTAATGCAAGCCATACTTTCGGGCTTGAAAACTTCGTCGAATTTCTCGGCGGTCAAAAACCCGAGCGCAACGCACGCTTCTTTTAAGGAGATATTGTCCTTATAAGCCTTTTTAGCCGTTTTTGCGGCGTTCTCGTACCCGATATACGGGTTAAGCGCGGTTACGAGCATAAGCGAATTGTAAAGGTTATGCTTCATTTTTTCTTTGTTCGCCCTTATGCCGCATACGCAGTGGCACTCGAACGAACGGATTCCGTCGGCTAAAAGTTTTGCCGACTGCAAGAAGTTGTACGCGATTACGGGCATAAACACGTTGAGTTCAAAGTTGCCCTGCGACGCGCCTACCGTAACGGCCACGTCGTTGCCCATTACCTGCACCGCGACCATAGTCATAGACTCGCATTGAGTGGGGTTGACTTTGCCCGGCATTATGGACGAACCCGGTTCGTTTTCGGGAATGAATATTTCTCCCAAGCCGTCGCGCGGACCGCTTGCAAGCCACCTTACGTCGTTGGCTATCTTCATAAGGTTGCACGCGAGAGCCTTCATCGCGCCGTGCGCAAACACGATAGCGTCTTTCGAGGTAAGCGCGTGGAATTTGTTTTCCGCGGTAACGAAGGTCTTGCCCGTTAAAATACTTACCTGCTTTGCAACCTCTTTATCGAAACCTTCGGGAGCGTTAAGTCCCGTGCCGACGGCAGTTCCGCCGAGCGCGAGTTCTTTAAGTCCGCCGAGCGCGAGTTGCAACTGCGCCTTGGTCTTTTCGACCATTACGCGCCAACCGCTTATCTCCTGCGAGAACGCTATGGGAACGGCGTCCTGCAAGTGCGTTCTGCCGCTCTTTACTATGCCCTCGTTCTCTTTTTCGAGGCGTTTGAACGTGGCGATCAGCGTATCCATCGCAGGCAACAGCTTTTCTTCGATGACAAG
>CAVLAV010000369.1:0-2310 GCA_963660735.1 bacterium | reverse complement strand
CGGCTACACTTCCGACGATATGATGAATTTAAAGGATGAATCGAGGCTTGACGACCCCCGTTCTTTAATCGCTCTAACGCTTGGTACTGCCTCGCTTAAAAATGCAATAAGCCGTTTTATAGGCGGCGCGTATTTTTCCGACCTTAAAAAACCTTTTACCGCCGTCGCGACTAATCTCGACAGCGGTGAGGAAGTGGATATGTCCTCGGGCGATCTCGCAAGCGCGTTGGCGGGTTCTTGCGCCATTCCGCCCGTTTTCCGAGCGGTACACCGCGACGGAATGCGACTCGTAGACGGCGCATTCGTCAACTATGTTCCGGCGGACGTCGTTAAACGCGGAGGCGCGGACGTCGTTATATCCGTAAATCTCGGTAAAGGGCAGGACGATAACTCGCATATTAAACGCATTTTAGACGAACTTTATCCCGAAAACGGCGTAAAACGAGGCAACAGGAGCAAGGCTTGCTACGAGTTTTCGGATTTTGTAATAGAACCCGATCTGGCGGACTTTAAAAGTTCGTCCGTTCACTCTCTCGACGAAATGTACTTGCGCGGCTATACCGCCGCAAAGTCGGAAATTCAGGATATTGTAAAAATTATAGAAGAAAAACGAAAATGAAAATTTTCCCGCGAAACAATTTGTACGGCGAATTCGTCGTGCCTACCGACAGATCCATTACGAACAGAGCGATAATGCTCGGAGCGATAGCCAAAGGCAAAACGCGCATAATAAATCCGTTTGCGTGCAAGGACACGCAAACGCTTTTGTCGTGCGTGAAAAAAGCGGGTGCAAAGGTATCGGTTAAAAAGAATTATATAGAGATAAAAAGTCCTAAAAAATTTAAACTTTCACAAAAATTCGATTGCGACAACAGCGTAACGGCTATGCGTTTTCTTTGCGGAGCGGCGGCGGGTTACGGCGGTAGGACCGTTCTTACGGGCAGTAAAAGCCTTAACAAAAAGCCAATGCGCGAACTTAAAGAGCCTCTTGAAAAAGCGGGCGCGACGGTCGCGCTTACCAACTACGTTTCCGCGCCTATTCTCGTCGAAAGCAGCGGCGTAAGGTCGGTTGAGTGCGACGTGGAAATAGGCAATTCCCAAGTCAAAGCCGCCGTGCTTTTGTGCGCGCTTTTGGGCGGTGTTAAAGCCGAAGTGCGTGAAAAATACCCCTCGCGCAACCACCTCGAAATTTTAATGAAGGAGATGGGCGCGTCGGTTACGATAAAGGACGGCGGAAGAGAAATATTTTTCGGCGGCGGCGAACTCACGGGCAAGACCGTTGCCGTCAGCCGCGACTTTACCTTTGCAGCGCATTACCTCGCGCTCGGACTTTTGGCGGGCAGGGTAATATGCCGTAACGTAAATATAAATCCGACCCGAACGTTGCTTTTAAATGTTTTAACGCGCATGGGCGCAAAGATAACCGTTGAAGAGAAAAAACCTTTAAGCGGCGAACGCACGGCGGATATTATCGCCGAAAAAAGTAATCTTAAAGCCACCCACGTAAGCGCGGACGAGGCCTGCATGCTCGGCGACGAACTGCCTTTACTTGCGTTTATTATGGGTCTTGCCGACGGCGAAAGCATTATAAGCGCGAGTTTCGCAAAGTTTAAGGAGTCAGACGGCGGCGACGCTTTTTCCGCCACGGTGGAAAGTTGTCTCGACGCCGTTGCCGACGCTATAAATTCAATCGGCGGCACGGCTCGTAAATTCGACGGCGGCGTGGTCGTTTCGGGCGTACAACGCTATACGGGCGGCACTATAAAAACGCGCGGCTATCCGCTTATCGCTATGGGCGGAGCGATTGCGCTCACCCTTTCCGCAAACGGCGGCGAGGTTTCGGAAGATTTCAACCCCGACAGGTGCGGCGACTTTTTCGACGAACTGTTTAAAAACTCTTTCGCGCTTGTTTGTAAACGCGAGGATAACGCTTTCAGAGAAGAACTTTATACTTACGCGCTCGTAAAGGCGGGTCTTGCCACTAATTCCTGCACGACTATTACCCCCGTGGACGATAATTTCCGTAAAGTTTCGTCCGACCTTAAAAATTACGACGGCTACGCCGTCTTTTCGCCCTTCGTGTACGACGTATCGCGCAGACTTTACACTTTAAAAAAACGCGCGAAAACCTTAAAAACGGCAAACGTAGTCGTTCACGGCGTAGGCTATTCGACCGACGGCGACGCGGTTATTTCCTCGCTTAAATACCTTAATTTTTCCGTTGCGTCAAAACGCGTTTTGGTGCTTGGTTGCGGCGGGCTCGGTAAAAGCGTCGCTTACGCTTTGCTTGAAGAACACGCGCTCGTGGAC
>CAVLAV010000368.1:0-2318 GCA_963660735.1 bacterium | reverse complement strand
CGCGATGACAGGCATATTTTGCCTTTTTAAAAAAACTAAATTCAAGGAGAAGTTTAATGTATAAATCATATACGAAAAACAAAGTAATAACGATTCTTTCGTGCGTACTCGTGTTGGCGGTAATAGTCGCCATAGCGGGCTTTTGTTCTAAACTATTCAATAAAAAGCCTGCTACGGCGGAAACACCGTCTACGGTAACGGATGAAAACGGAGATATATTAAACGACGGCGAAGTACATTCGATGCCAACGCAAATGATATTTGCGCACGCAGCGACTCTTTCGGATACGAGCGCAAACGAAACCATAACCGCAAAAATAGCGGCTAATATATCTCCGTACAACGCAAGCAATAAAAAAGTTGACTGGGCAATAAGTTTCGTAAACGCATCGTCGGAATGGGCAAGGGGTAAAACCGTTACGGACTACGTTACGGCAACGACCGCAAGCGACGGAGATTTGGTGGCGAGCGTCTCTTGTCTGCAACCTTTCGGGGAACAGATAAAACTCACGGTAACTTCGAGAGATAACCCTGAAGCAAAGGCTTCCTGCTTAATAGACTACAAGCAACAGTTTAACGGCTACGACCTTACTTTTACACAAGAAGGCAAAACTCCTGCGGTAGACAATTCAAACAAAACGGGAACTATCTTCGCGGACTTTGAAAACGAAAAACCGCTTAATATCGCCTATTCGTACAATAAATCCGACGTGTATACCGTGGTTATAGAAGATAGCGAAATAACTGCTCCCGCCACGCTTGCTATAGAGTATAAATCCTCTTTTGCAACGTCAATAAACGGAGTAAAGGCAAGTTCGCTTAAAACACCCGTTATAACTAACGAAAATAAAAGTTTTACCGTTTCGGGACTTTTAGATAAGTCTTTCGTGGCAGACTTTACCGCCGCGCAAATAAACAGCGTCGCGGCTAAAATAAAGAGTTATAAAGCGAATATCGCTACTTTGACTTTAAAGGATAGCGACGGAAACACTCTCGTTACATATAACCTTTCGGCTGACACTACGGCGATAGACGGTTTGGTTAAGGTGGAAAATCTGACGTTAGACAGTACGACTTTAACTTTCGGTGAACAAAATAAGACATTTAAAATAAAGTATAAACGCGGCGGTATGAGCCGAGAATCTTTTCTTTTCGTCGATGGTTCGGAATACGGTTTAAGTAAACTCGACGGCGGCAATTATCCCGAAAGTTATACTTATGGTGAAACGGTAACTATAAGCGCGTTAAAATCATCGTTTACTTGCGGCGGACCGGGAAGTAATTATCATTCTGGCAGCGGAGTCGGTAATGCGGGTTACGCGTTTAAAGGGTGGTATCTGGATAACAGATGTACCGTACCTTTCGACGGAACTATCCCCGCGGGAACTTACGGAGATATAACTCTCTACGCTAACATAGCGGACACTTATACCCATAACTATTAAGAGGTGCGCCTATGGAAAAAAGAAAATATTTAGTGCCGATCATTTCAATAGCGTTACTTGCCGTAATTCTTACGGGAATTCTTTTCGGTGCGGTATATAAAAAGAAGCCTGCCGAGATAAAGGCGGAAACTGTAAAAAAAAGCCAAACTTACGAAATGCCGAAAGCGATGGCGTTTACGGCAAAAAGTTTAGCGGCTGCACAAGCGAACGGTCAAACGGTTGACGTGAAAATTAAGGCTAAAATAGCGCCTTCAGACGCAGAAAATCAGGCAGTAGATTATTCTATTGCCTGGGGCGTTGCTCCCACTCACGGTAAAGAGTCCGTAACCGATTACGTTACCGTTACGCAGGACGCGGACGGTAGTCTTACGGCGACTATTTCCTGCAAAAAGGCTTTCGATTCGGATAAAATCATCGTTACCGTTACCACTCGCGACGGCGGATATACGGCAAATTGCACGGTGTCGTTTGTAGGCGTTGCAAATAATATCGCGATTAACAATTCTACGCTAAATCCTATCAGCGACAGTAAGCGTGGCGTGTATTACCAACTCGGAACGAATAAAACGTATAATTTCGATATTGCGTTGGATAATATTTTCGGTAAAGTCGGTTCGCAAAATCTCACGGTAACGGTCGGTGGCGTAGGAGAGTTATATTTCGGAGACGAATTTGTCAGCGGCGACAGCGGAATGAGTTCGTTCAGTAATATGGCTAAAAGAAATATGTCGGATATAGTAAGCAGATTTATCAGTTACGTTGAGATTTCGGGGAATACGTTGACTGTAAAAACGGGTTCGACGATACTCGAAAATCACTACGACGAAAAAGTGGAAGATACCGAATATTATACGGGTACGACGTATAAAGGCA
>CAVLAV010000367.1:0-2323 GCA_963660735.1 bacterium | reverse complement strand
TCGTATGACTACAGGGTTGAGACGGTTCACGATAACTATTTTCTGATTGCCACATATGGCGATGAACACGCAATTCGCCCTGCTATGTGGGTTGATTTGTCTACTGCAGAATACAAAGAACAAAAATTAAAAGCGGAACAAGAAAGAAAAAGATTGGAAGAACAACGCAATGCGGAACAAGCACGACTCGAACGAGAACAGGCAATAAAAGCCGCCGAAGAAAAAAAGAAAGAAGAAAGCCTTAATAAAGAACGTCGCGAAAAAGGTTTATGTCAATATTGTGGAGGCTCTTTCAAAGGATTGATAATAAAAAGGTGTTCCATTTGCGGAAAACGGAAGGATTATTAGAATGAAAAAACTAAATGATATGTGTCGTGATTGCGGTATATCTCGTAGTGAATACGAAAAAGTTAAGGAGTATATTGATAATTGCTCTTTAAATAAAGTCGATGATGCTGACTTTAATTTTGCAATATTTGAAAATGATATTTCAAATATCTTAAGTCGTAAAATCCATTACAATATAGCACAGTCAATTTTAAAATGGTTTGTATGTGAGGCTTCTTATCCCTTAAATGCCAGATATGCAAAATTATTTAAGAAATTATATATGGAAATGCCCAAATATAAGAACGACATTTTGTTGTCGCAATATATTGAAGATATTCTAAACGGAAAAAATGTTCCTTACAAAGGAGTAGATTAAGATTAACGATGGCAGATTTTAAACAAGGGGATAAAGTCAGACTTATAAACGGAGATACCGTGACTATAAAATCCAAAATCGGAGAAGGCGGTCAAGGTTGCGTCTATAAAGTGGATTACAAAGGTAAAGAATATGCGTTGAAATGGTATTTGCCGAATTACCTTAAATCATTAAAAAATAATTGCAAGAAGTTCTATAAAAATCTTACAGAAAATGTTACGGCAGGGAGTCCTTCGCCTAAGTTTTTGTGGATGAAGGCTGTAGCGATAACGGGCAAACATAGCAATGGCTTCGGCTATGTTATGAATTTGCGTCCTAAAAACTACGATGAATTCACTAAATATATGAAAGCAAAGGTGTTTTTTAAAAACACCGAAGCGGTAATCAATGCAGCAATAAATGTTGTCGAAGCATTTCAGGCGTTGCACAGAAAGGGATACAGTTATCAGGACTTAAGCCCCTGTAACTTCTTCATCGATAAAGTAACCGGCGATGTGCTTATTTGCGATAACGACAATGTTTCGCCTAACAACAATAATCTTGGAATTGGCGGAACGCCGGGATATATGGCACCGGAAGTTATTTTGGGAAACAGTAAACCGGGAACAGACACAGATTTATTCTCTCTTTCTGTGATTCTATTTGAATTGTTTTTCCTTTCTCATCCGCTTGAAGGTGCAAATTGTTGTAAGCATCCCTGCTTAACACCACAAATCGAAAAAGACCTTTACGCAATTCATCCCGTATTCGTTATGAGTAAAACGGACAAGTCTAACTCGCCCGTTCGCGGAACGTGTTCTAATCTTGTGAACCTTTGGCCGATTTATCCCGAATATTTGCATGAAGCATTTCAGCACGCTTTTTCAACGGAATGTCTGCAAAACGGAACAAAAAGACTAACGGAAAAAGAATGGAAAGAAATTCTATATCATTTAAAAGACGATTCTGTCGTATGTCCTCACTGCGGAGAAATAAATTTTGCGTCATTGGGCGTAGACGGATGTTTACATTGCACCGAGTGCCATAGAAGGCAGATTATTCCCTACGCTTTGAAAGTAAACGAACATATTGTCGTTGCGGGTAAAGGTAAACACTTAACAGAATACCACACCATATACGGAGACAGAAATAAAGTCATAGGCAATTTTATTGAGAGTAAAAAGACTTCGGGCGTTTTCGGAATAACGAATGTTTCAAATACTATGTGGACTGTAACATATCCCGATAAACCAGCAATGAAATATGATATAGGTAAAACAGTAACGCTTATTCCCGATACAACCATAGATTTGGGAAATATGGAAATTACAGTCATTTCTATGACTGAAAAAAATAAATAATAAAGGCAGGATTAGAAAAATGGGCAGATATGACGGTAGTAATATCGAAGAAGTTGCAGCAAGGACAATGGTTTTGTTTTATTTGTTCGATAAGTCCGGAAGTATGTTGGGACAGAAAATCGGACAAGTAAATTATGCGATGAAAGACATTCCGAAAATCATAAAAGATGTTGCCGATAACGCACCAAACGCAAACATAGTTGTTGCGGCGGCGGCATTTTCTAATGATATAGAATGGATTACTCCGAAGCCGCAAACTCCTGATGAGTTTATAAAC
>CAVLAV010000366.1:0-2350 GCA_963660735.1 bacterium | reverse complement strand
AATTTGGTTTGAAGAATGGCTTACGCACTATATCAAACCGTCAAGTAAACAACGGACTTTCGAGCAATATTCGAGAGCGGCTCAAATACATATTCTGCCATATTTAGGCAACGTCGAACTGACGAATTTAACCCCGTTTGCTTTACAGAAATTCATCACAGGTTTAACGGATAGCGGAAACAAACGCACCGGCAAAGGTTTATCGCCTAATTTCGTAAAAACGATATTGTCGATAGTTCAGAATTCGCTTAAAACGGCACATTTAGTCGGTTACTTGCCCGAATATTCGGCGAACAAAATAAAACGCCCCAAACCGAAAGAAAAACAAGTTGAATGTTTTTCGGCTTGGGAACAAAAGAAAATCGAAGAAGCCGCGTTATCCGCAAAAAAAGATAAATATCGCGGGATTATTTTATGCCTTTATACAGGACTTCGTATCGGAGAATTGCTTGCACTGACGTGGAGCGATATTGATTTTGAGAAAAACATATTATCCGTTACAAAAACTTGCCACGACGGAAACGAAAACGGAAAACATATCAGAATTATCGACACGCCTAAAACGGAAAATTCAAGGCGGCAAATTCCGTTATCCAAAACGCTCGTAAAAATGCTGAAAGATATAAAAAAGAAAAGCAAATGCGAATTTGTGATTGCCGACGGCGAAAAACCTGTTTTCATCCGTAGTTATCAGCGAACGTTCGAATTATTGCTCAAAAAACTCAATCTGCCGCATAAAGGGTTTCACTCTCTCCGACATACGTTCGCCACTCGTGCCTTGGAATGCGGAATGGACGTAAAATCTCTGTCGGAAATTCTCGGGCATAAAAACGCTATGATTACCCTTAATCGTTATGCTCATTCCTTATGGGAACATAAGGCGGAAATGATGAATAAACTATCCAAAATGCTATGAAAAAACGACATAAAAAATGTGCATCTATTATTCAGATAGATGCACATTTCTTTGCTATATTATAGCAAATATTATTATATTAGTCAATCCATATAGGCAGTCAAACGCTCAAAATGTGGCAAATTTATATTTTTAATGCACTTCTTTATATTTTTTTAAGGTAATTCGTGCATCTATCTGAATATTTAATGCACAAAACCGCAAGCCTAATGTACATTAAAAATACAATTGAGTTTTACAGAAATTATGATTGATTTAAAAAGTGTTTTAGACACATTTCCCGAATGCTTATCCGATAGCAAAAAACTAAAATCTATCCTATTAGATTTATATCCCGAAGAAAAGTTATACGGGAAATTGCTTGCGCAGATTTTAGATGCGGGGATTGTTGATGAATTAAAAAATAAAGATAAAATCGATTCGTTTGAATTTGCAATTCTCTGCAATAGATTCGTTAGCATATATGCCATTGATCAAAAATATGTAAAAGAATGTATCGAAATATGGCTTAGAGCATTAGGCGTAAATAAGGAATCGGCAATAAAAAACAATCCGAAAAATTCCGCTAAAAGCACGTTACACACGCATCGCTATGCAGAAACAATAATTCCGCCAACCTGTTCCGAAAAAGGTTACACTTTACATTCTTGTTCTTGCGGCTATGAATATAAGGATAATTTTGTAAATGCGAAGCACGATTTTATGCTTATAAAACATATTGCTCCAACGTGTGATAAAGATGGAGAAGATTTTTATAGGTGTTCTCGTTGCGGGGAAGAAAAAACTGTTTCAATTCCTACCAAAGGCCATAGATTCTCTAACTGGGTTGAAAAGAGTAAACCGACTTGCCTAAAAAACGGATTGGATGTTAGAGAGTGCTTGTTATGCGGGAAAACCGAAAGTAGAAAAGTTAGTAAGACAGGACATAAATTCTCTTCTTGGCGGAAAAATGGTGATGATTTTATTCGCGATTGCAGTAATTGCGGGTTTTCGGAAAAAAGAGGTTTGCCTATTGAAAGAATCGGACAAATTTTTGAGTTTGGCGAATACCCGCAACTTCGTAACAATTACAACGACGTTCGTCCGATACAGTGGGAAGTTCTTGATATTCAGGATAATAAAGCGCTTTTATTGAGCGTGTATGGCTTAGATAAAAAAGCGTTTGATGACAGTTGTTTAGGGTTACCGTTATATAAAATTACGAAAAATTTTATTAGTTGGGGAAATTCAAGCATACGACGGTGGCTTAATTCGTTTTTTTATAAATATTCTTTTTCGGATACAGAAAAAGAAAAAATACTTACAAGTGAATTAACAAACATTGTTTACACAGAAACCTATCCGGAAATATCTCGTGCCAAGTGTAAGTGTACTTATCATTGATGACTTCGAGAACACCTGAATACATTGCCGCCGTAATAACGTCGGAATAGG
>CAVLAV010000365.1:0-2354 GCA_963660735.1 bacterium | reverse complement strand
CTTTCTGTAAAATCCGAAAATGTAAAAAAAGCGGCAGAAAATCTTTTGAAAAACGCTTCTCGCGTTATATTTGTAGGGTATTCTCTGCCTCCAGCGGATTTCGAACTTAAATATATGTTAACTAAATATATTCCAAAAAATATAGATATAGATGTTGTCTTGTACAATGATTGCATAAAAAAAGATAATCTGATTGAGGTCCCAGAGGATAGATACAGAAGATCTTTTCCCAAAAATAAATTGTCTTTTACCTATGCTGGTTTTACTGAATACTTCAATGAGCTTAATCAAAAAAATAAGGAGCAAGCACAATGAAAGCGGTAATATATGCACGATTTAGTTCGGACAAGCAGAACGAAGCAAGCATCGAAGGTCAGCTTCGCGAGTGTATGCAGTATGCCGAATATAACGGTATGCAAGTCATCGGCAATTACATAGATCGCGCATTTTCTGCGAAAACAGATCACCGCCCCGAATTTCAACATATGATTAAGGACAGTTATAAGAATCTGTTCGATATCGTTCTTGTGTGGAAATTAGATAGATTTTCACGCGACCGTTACGATTCCGCTCATTATAAGCGTATTTTGAAAAAGAACGGCGTGCGTGTAATCTCGGCAACGGAATCTATTTCCGAAAGCCCGGAAGGAATTTTGCTTGAATCGCTGCTTGAAGGCTGTGCCGAATACTACTCTGCCGAACTTGCCGTAAAAGTCAGGCGCGGTATGACCGAAAACGCGTTAAAAGCCAAGGCAAACGGCGTTCGCGCTCCGTTCGGGTATTATATCGACGGCGACAACAAATATCAAATAGACGAAACTCTCGCGCCGGTTGTAAAAGAAATATATTCGCTTTATCTTGAAGGGAAACGCGTAAAAGACATTGCGAAGTTGATGAACGCTCGCGGAATAAAAAATCGCGGCTATGATATGAATTACAATTCGGTATTTCGCATCCTTACAAACCGAAAATATATCGGCGAATATAAGTTCGGCGACATTCTTCTCCCTGACGCTATTCCCGCGATTATAGATAAAGATACATTCGACGACGTGCAACAACGGCTTAAAAACAACAAAAAAGCCCCTGCAATGCACAGAAGCGAAGACGATTATCTGCTGACTACGCGGCTGTTTTGCGGTAAATGCGGCGCAATGATGGTCGGGGAAATCGGTACAAGTCATACGCAGTCGAAATATCGTTATTACAAGTGCAATCAAGCAAAGAAGCATAAATGCGATAAAAAAGCCGTAAAAAAAGATTGGATAGAAGATTTGGTTATCGAAGAAATCCTTTCTCTGATTTCCGACGACGAGGTTATAGAAGAACTTTCCGACCGCATATATGAAATGCAGACGGAAGAAAATACGGCGGTAGCAGTCGTGAAAAATCAACTAGCGGAAGTCGAAAAGAAGTTAAATAACCTTGCCGAAGCAATTGCTCAGGGCGTATTTTCTTCGACAACGAAAAAACTGCTCAACGATTTGGAAGAACAAAAAAGCAATCTCGAAGTAGAATTATTCCAAACGCAAATCAATCACCCCGTACTTACGAAAGAACAGGTTCAATTTGCCTTGTATAGTTATCGGAAACTCGATTTATCGTCGCAAGAAGGAAAACAACAACTGATTGACGGTTTCGTGAACAGCATTTTCCTTTACGACGACCGCTTTCTTATCACCTTCAATTATAAAGGGCAAAGCAAAACAGTCACGTTTGAACAAGTAAATAGTTCGTCTTTAACTTCAAAGGGGTCACCATCTGCTAACAAATCCGAACACCTTCGTTCGGGTTTGTTTTTTATTTTATATCGATCAAAGTTTTTGACGGAGGGATTTTTCCCGACCGAATCCATTCGATTAAAAGCGTTGCCGATACGTAACCTATCTGAAACGAATCCTGTACGATTGTTCTCGTTTTCATATTTAAGCATAAATCGATAAGTAAATTATTATCGTCGAAACAAATCATGCCGATTCCGTCTCCTGTCGTACGCCCCATAGAATGCAATGCTTTAATTAAATTTGCTTCCGGAATGCCGCTGTTTATAATCACGCCGTTGATATCGGAATGGTTTTTTAAAAAATACTCTAACTGCTCGTGCATCGTTTCGTTATCATGCCCGGAAAGATTAACAAGCAGTTGTTCGCGGTTTTCGTGTTCGCGCAGCGCCTGCAAATACCCTTGCGCTCTTTCGTTCACGGAAGTAATCGCGTCCGTCTGCGCAAAATACGCGATTTTGTCATACCCCTTTTCCAATAAATATTTCGCCGCTTCGTAGCCCATTTTCCGATGATCGGAACTGACGGAAGGAAGATTCAGTCCGATCAGATTTCTGTCTAAGAGTATACACG
>CAVLAV010000364.1:0-2357 GCA_963660735.1 bacterium | reverse complement strand
CGCCCGCCCTTTTTATTATCTGTTACTATACATTTTGTCGTAATAATTACGATATTCGCCGCTTATAATCGTTTCCCACCATTCGCGGTTGTTCAAATACCAGTCTACGGTTTTCTTTATGCCGTCTTTAAACTTGGTTTCGGGTTGCCAACCGAGTTCGTTATGAATTTTGGTCGGGTCGATAGCGTAACGCATATCGTGTCCCTTTCTGTCGGTAACGTGCGTTATAAGGCTATACGGCTTACCGAGATAGTCGCAAATAAGTTTAACTATATCTATATTCTTCATCTCGTTATGTCCGCCGACGTTGTAAACCTCGCCGTTTCTTCCGTTATGAATAATAAGGTCTATCGCCTTGCAATGGTCCTCCACGTAGAGCCAGTCGCGAACGTTAAGTCCCTCGCCGTAAACGGGCAACGGCTTATCGTTAAGGCAATTTGCTATCATAAGCGGAATAAGTTTTTCGGGGAAATGGTACGGTCCGTAATTGTTGGAACAACGGCTTATAGTTGCGTTAAGCCCGTAAGTTCTGTGATACGCCAAAACGAGCAAGTCCGCCGACGCCTTCGACGCGCTATACGGGCTTGACGTGTGTATAGGCGTGGTTTCGGTAAAGAACAAATCGGGTCTGTCAAGCGGCAAATCGCCGTACACCTCGTCGGTAGAAACTTGGTGATAGCGCGAAATTCCGTACTTACGGCAAGCGTCCATCATTACCTGCGTACCGAGAATATTCGTTTGCAGGAATATTTCGGGATTGTCTATCGACCTGTCCACGTGGCTTTCCGCGGCGAAATTAACGACTATATCGGGTCGTTCGGTTTCAAAAATTTCGTATATACCCTTTCTATCGCAAATATTAGTTTTATAAAACTTGAAACGCGGATTTTTAAGCGCGTTTTCAAGCGTGGAAAGATTGCCCGCGTAAGTAAGGCAGTCCACGCAAATTATCTGATAATCTTCGTGCTTGTTAAGCATATAATAGACGAAGTTAGAGCCGATAAACCCCGCTCCGCCCGTTACGAGTATTTTTTTCATAATTCTTCCTTAATCTCCTTTAATCTCTTATGCACCTTATCTTTTTCGCTTAAAATAATCTGCGAAACGTCGCCCCACTCTATGCCTATATCGGGGTCGTTCCAGATTATGCCGCCCTCGTCGTCGGGATGGTAAAAATCGGTTACTTTATAACAAAATTCAGCCGTTTCGGAACGAACCAAAAAGCCGTGAGCAAACCCCTCGGGAATATAAAACTGCTTTTTATTTTGTTCGGTGAGTTCCACGCCGTACCACTTACCGAAGGTCTTCGAGCCTTTGCGAATATCCACCGCAACGTCAAACACTTCGCCCTTAATCACTCGCACGAGTTTGGCTTGCGGGAACTTCTTTTGAAAATGAAGTCCTCTCAACACGCCCTTTTTAGACATAGATTGATTATCCTGAACGAAAACTCTGTCAAGTCCCGCCTCTTTAAGGTCGCGGGCGTTGTAAGTTTCCATAAAATAGCCTCTTTCGTCGCCGTGAACGGTAGGCTCTATTACCATAAGACCCTCTATCTCGGGTTTATATACTTTTATTTGCGACATTTTTAGTTAATCTCCTTTAAATATCTGCTTAACGCGTCAGTCCACTCGGGCAACGGCTTAAAACCGCTTGAAACGAGTTTCGACTTATCCAACCTGCTGTTAAACGGGCGTTTGGCTTTGGACGCGCCGTATTCGGCGGTCGTTACGGGTATGACGGTCGTTTTTACACCGCTCAACTCGAAAATCTTTTTAGCAAAGTCCGCCCAACTTATATAGCCGCCCTCGTTGGTCGCGTGATAATACCCGTATTTTTCCGATTCGAGCATATCGACGAGCAGTCTTGACAAGTCGAAAGTATAGGTGGGCGTACCGATTTGGTCGTTTACCACCCTCAAACTTTCGTGCGTGGAAGCAAGGCGCAACATCGTCTTTACGAAGTTGTTTCCGTTTACGCCGAAAACCCACGCTATTCGTACTATAAAGAACTTTTCTGTCGTTTCGGCAACCGCTTTTTCGCCTTCGAGTTTGCTCGCGCCGTATACGTTAAGCGGAGCAAAATCTTTACAATCGGGTTGCCAAGGCTCGTCGCCGTCGCCGCCGAAAACGTAATCGGTGGAAATGTAAATCATTTTGCAACCGAACTTTTTACAAGCCTCGGCGATATTGCGAGTTCCCTCGCCGTTTATTTTAAAAACTTTATCGCGGTTTTCGCCTTCCTCGGCGGCGTCAACCGCAGTCCAAGCCGCACAATGCACGACCGCATCCGCTTTGCTTTTTTCTATAAAATCCATTACCGCGCTTTTATCGGTTATATCCATATCGGCTATATCC
>CAVLAV010000363.1:0-2357 GCA_963660735.1 bacterium | reverse complement strand
GGAGGAGGAATCGGAAGAATCTTGTCTTTGTTTAAGGTAATCTATAATACTCTCTGCTTTTTGCAAGTCGGCGTAGTTTTCAACCAAAGACTGCTGTTCGAGCGAGCCGAGGTTATCGAACGCGTTACGCGCCGCAACTATCTTCGCCTCGTCCGCGAGAGAAATTTCCGTGGGCAACGCGGCTATTACGGCGATAACTTTAAGAGTTTCGTCCGTAGCGGCGTTCGCGCCGTTTACTATGCGATCGAAATACAGCGAGAATATAAGCGAATCGTAATTCTTGCCGTTGGCGGGTTTAATCATCGTAAGACTTCCGTCTATTTTGCCTACGTAATTCACGAAATTCGCGCCGTAATAGTAGTTGGATACGTCGCTGCTCACGTTCCACATATAGTAGTCGTTAATGCCGAGTCCGCCGTAGTTTTCGGAATACGGAACGTTTTCGGTCGATGCGTAAGACGAATCGAATTCTTCTTCGAGCGTGGGCGCGTAGTAACCCTTGAACGCCACCGCCGCAAGTTTTTCGCAATTATAGAAGGCTTTATCGCCTATCGCAAGCAAGGTACGCGGCATTACCACCGAGTAAATTTTGCTTTCGGTAAAGGCTTTTGCGGTAATTCTTACCGTGCCTTCCGCCACTTCGTAAGTGCCGTCCGCTTTAAGCGTGGGATAACTTACGAGTTCGAGTCCCGTTGCGATATTTTGGTAAAGTACGCCGTCTATTACTTTTACGGTCGCGCTTACTTCGTAATTTTCGGTAAATTCTTCGCCGACTTTATTGTCCGCGAATATTATATCCGTGTTCTTGCCGAAGGAAGAAATCAAAGTGCCTGCAAACGGATTTTCGCCGAGTTCGACGAGTTTATCGCCCAACTTAACGCTACCTATCGCGCTGTTTTCAAACGCGAAGTCGCCTATATATTCCGCCGAGGTCAAATCGGCGTTACCGAGCGCGGTATAGGCAAACGCCTGCGCGCCTATATATACGGCTTTATCAAGTCCGTTTACCGCGGTTAAATCGAAGTTATTCGCAAACGCGCCGTCGGCTACGATTGCTCCGTCCGCAAGAGTGACCTCGGTAAGTTCCGCGCCGCAGAACGCATACGAGCCTATAAGGCTTACTTTTTCAAGGTCAGCCTCGGTAACGGCAGTACCGTAATAAGCATACGCGCCTACCGTCGAAATTTTATCGGTGATGCCCGTAGCGGTAAGAGCGGTATTTGCAAACGCAAGGTTCGGGACGACGGTGAGTTTATCGCCGAAGTTTACCGACGCGAGTTTAGAGTTGCCCATAAACGCGCCTTCGCCGAGAGTTTCCACGCTGCCGAGATCCGCCGAAGAAACCGCCGACGCGAATACGGAAACTTTTCTGCCCGTAATCACGTTTTCGCCGTTTACGTTGGTTATCTCGTAAGCAACCGAATATTCGTTGTTTTCGCAAGCGAAATCGTAGGTTTGCGAACCCGAGAACGCATACGCGCCTATACTCTTTACGCCCGACAAGTCTATATCTTTAAGCGAGGGCGCGTTAAAGAACGCGTAATCGCCTATATTCGCGCCGTTGCCGAGAGTTACGGTCGCAAGTTTTACGTTGCCCGCAAACGCGTAGTTGCCTATCTGTACGTTTTCGCCTACGGTTAAGGTTTTAAGCGCGCTGTTAGTATACTTTTCGATATTATATCTTCTGTAAGACTTGGTCGCTACCTTATCGCCGTTTTCGTTCTTTATCTCGTATTGATAGGTCGTGTAATAGTTGTTGAATATCGCCTCGACCTGGCTTACGGTGACGTAACCTTGCGATTTTTGAAGAGCGGTTACTATATTCTCGTAGGTGTACGCAAGATTTACGTTGCACTGAAACGCATAATCGCCTATAACCGCTCCGTTACCTATCGTAACGCTCTGAAGTGCGGTGGCGTTTTTAAACGCGTACTTGCCGACTTCGGCGTTTGCTCCGATAGTCGCGGTTTCGAGGTTGGCGCAATCCGCAAAGGCGTAGTCGCCTATCGTTTCCGCGGTAACGGCAAAACTCGTATTAGTCAAAGCCGTGCTTTCAAACGCGTGCGCGCCTATTTCTTTAAGACTGCCGAACGACGCCGAGGAAAGGTTTTCACAACCCGCAAACGCATATGCGCCGACCTTGGTCACATTGGGAGCGACTATCGAGATAATATTCGTTTTACCCGAAAACGCGCCGTTTGCAACGGAAGTTATAGCCGCGTTTTCAAATTTATTGTTCGTAAACGACGCCTTGGGCGCAACAAGCGCAAGTTCGTTGTTTTTAGTGAGTACCGCGCCATCGTTTTCAGCCGTGTACGCGCAACCCGCCTCTACTGTAAACGTAGAAACTTTAGTTC
>CAVLAV010000362.1:0-2372 GCA_963660735.1 bacterium | reverse complement strand
GCTACGTGTAATTTTGATAAGTTGCCCGATAAAAATGTTGCCGAAGCGAACAAGGCGGCGAGCGCGGCGGAAGCGTTGATAGCCAAATTCACCGCCAAACAGAAAGAGGAAATCGCGACGACGATTGCCGCGTATAACGAGGCTTTCGACGCTTATTGCACTAAGTTTGTCGCCAAATATAAGGATGATATCGCTACGCTTTATAGCAATATCAAAACCGCTAATAAAATGGTTGAGGATTGTCTGGCGGTGGATGGTGATCCTTCGGATTTGGATATCGATTGGGACGAAATAGACGACGGAATCTCCGCTTTGGGTAAAGTAATAGAGAATCTTTCGCCCGCAATGGAAAAGCTCGTGGGGGTTTCACCTGAAGATTATAAAGCCGCAAAGAGTACGTTCAGCGGTTATGAATTTGAATACGATTGGTGATAATAAGCGCTGATCGGCAATATTAAAAAAATCCGATATTTCGCAAAAACGGCGAGATGTCGGATTTTTTCGTTGTCTTTGCTAGGAAAGCGAAGCGACGAAGCAATCTCCCGGGGTGAATTTCCGCGCAGTAAGTCCTTGTCTTTGCGTCAAATTCCCGTGTTGTCGCGAACGGTATATCCGCCGTTAGCCGTTCGGCGGAATACTTTTTCCTCTTTTCGCTTATTACGGGGGCGAAAAAACTTAAAAATTTACGCAAAAAGTGGTAATATTGATGTATGAGTATTTTTGCTATAAGCGATTTGCATATAAGCGGCGACGGCGTGTTCACGGGTTGCGAAATGCTTGAACTCGATAACGTCGAGGTTGAAGAGGGTAGTACCGTAATAGCGATAGAGGACGGCGTTATGTATTCCGCGGATAAAAAGAATTTGCTTTATTATCCCGCCAACAGAACTTCGGCTACCTTCGTTATGCCCGACGCTTTGGAAAGTATTCCCGACGAAATGTTCAAAGACAACGCTTACTTAACCTCGGTTACGCTTTCCGCAAGCCTTACCAAAATACCTAACGGAGCGTTTTCGGGTACTAAGATTACTCAGGTAGTTATCCCCGCGGGAATAACCGAACTTAACGGTACTTTCTCGGGTTGTTACAACCTCGTGAGCGTAACTCTCAACAACGTAACTAAACTCGGCGAATACGCGTTTTACGAGTGCAGCGCGCTCAAGACGATAGACTTGTCCAAAGTCGTTTCGATAGGCAACGGCGCGTTCAATTCCTGTACTAAACTCGAATCCGTAACGCTCGGCGAAGTTACCGATATAGCGGGATATGCGTTCTATAACTGCACTTCTTTACTTTCGATAACTCTTCCCGCGTCGTTGCAAAATTTGGCGGACAACGCGTTCTCGGGCGCAAGTAAACTTCTCGAAGTAATCAACCTCAGCGGTCTTACGGTTGAAAAAGGCAAAGGCGTAGCCGCCAACGCGCTCATGGTTAAAACGAGCGGTACGAGCGATATAGCGGACGAAAACGGCTTTAAGTTTTTGGGCGCGGACGGTAAAGTTTACCTTATCGCTTATACGGGCGACGAAACGGCAGTAACTTTGCCCGCGTCGTTCGACGGTAAAAATTATTCTATATATAATAGCGCGTTTCAACGCTCGAATTTCGTAAGCGTTAGTATTACGGGCGGCGTAGACGAAATAGGTTCTAACGCGTTCGCCAACTCGTATAAACTTACTTCCGTAAGTATAAGCGGCGTTAAGGAAACGGGCGTAAATGCGTTCAACGGCTGCTCGAAACTCGTCGAGGTACAAATAGGCGACGGCGTGGAAAAGTTGTCCGACAGCACTTTCTCGGGGTGCACGCAACTTCGCGAGGTTTCGCTCGGTAAAGATCTTACCGAAATCGGCGATAAAGTCTTTGAAAAATGCTACCATTTAAAAACGCTGACCGTTCCCGAAAAAGTCGCGACCGTAAGCAGTTCGGCGTTTAACGGTTGTCAGACGCTCGTTGAAATTATCAACCTCGGTTCGGCGGATTTAAGCAAATACGCGCTTACCGTAAAGACTACCGCAGGTAGCGACTTGGTTGTAGAAAACGGTTTCGTGTTCTATACTTACGGCGATAAAAATTATCTTATCGGCTACGAGGGAACGGATAAAGACCTTAATCTTCCCGTATCCTATAACGACGGCGATTACGAAATTTATAAATACGCGTTCTACGGTATGAGTTTGGGTGCTGTTACCGTAAACGGCGGCGTAACCGTATTCGGCGAAAGTTCGTTTAATAGTTCCGATATGACCTCGCTCACGATAGGCGACGAAGTAAAAGGCGTTATCGCGAAAGAAGCGTTCTATTTCAACACTTCGCTTATAACCGTAGTCATCGGCGACGGCATTACTTCGATAGGCGAGGGAGTGTTCTCCAAC
>CAVLAV010000361.1:0-2381 GCA_963660735.1 bacterium | reverse complement strand
TCGGCGCAGTCTATGGTAACGCCGTTGACTTTAAGCACGTCAACTTCGCTCATAAACGCGTCGGCAGGGAATAAACTCGCCTTATATTTAAGTCTGCCGTTTTTGTCGTAACCCTTTAAAGCGTAAGTTTCAAAACGAACGCTCTTGATTTCGAGATTATCTTTGTTGGCGGTATCGAATTTAATATCGTTGTTCTCGTAGACTATACCCGCCTTTGCAAAAAATTCGGTAGTGGTAAGCGTGGTAGCCCTGTTCATAAACACGCCCGCCAAAGCAAGCAGTCCGAGTACGGCTATTGCCACGGTAACTACCGCGATTATGGTTTTAGTTGATTTTTTCATTAAGCCTCCCGTTTGCCCGTAGCGAAATTTTTCGTCGCCGATATACCTGGCAAACCGAAACCCTATATCATTATATAAAGTTTCGTATAATATATTATCACAAATCGCTTTAAAACACAATTAAAAAAAGGCGTGCGAACGCGATTTTTGCTAATTTTAATTGCTTTTCACTTATATAATGCCCAACTCTCACTCTATTATTTACGATATTTGCGCTCGCGATATAAAAAACGCGTCGGAATTTCTTCCGACGCGTAAATTCGTTTTATTTATGCGGCAACCTTACCTATGATAAAGTTGATAAGATTCCACAAATAGTCGCCTATCTTGTTGACGTATTCCATCAAATACTTGCCCACGACGAAACCGTTAGACATCTGATCGTCGAAGAAAGTCTTTACGGCGGCGATATTAGGCGCGAGAACTCTCTCGGTCAAAAGGAGAAGTCCTACGAGTATGACTACCGCCCAAGCAACCGCGTAGATTAAACCCAAAATGCGGTCGAACACGTTGATAACGGGCATATCCGCAATGGGGAACACGATTTTTTTGAGAAGTTTGAACAAAAGACCTACGATTATCGAAATAATTATGAACAAAACGAGTTTGAAAACGTATTCCGATAATAAAAGTCCCGCAGTCTTGCCCACGCTCTCCGCGTAACTGCCGAGTATATTCTTAATGAACGCCACTTGATTTATAACGTCCGCAAAACCGTTTACCCAAGTCTTAAAGAAAGACACGTTGCCGTAAAGCAAATCGTAAACGGGCTTTACGAGAAAGAATCCGCCGATAATCGCGGCAAAGAAACTCAAAAATTTGAATATTTGGCGAGCAAATCCCTTAAACACGCCGATAAGCGCAAAGGCGAGCAACACTACGCCGCATACGATATCAATAATCATCTTACTTAACCTCCGATAACTCCCTAAAATCCGTTATATTGTATCACGCCTTAAAAAATTTTGCAAGGAATCCGAGCAAAATAAGCACGAAAGACTGCCAAATAACCATTTTACGCACCTCTTTTTTAAGTCTCAATTATAACTTCGACTATATTCTATCACATATTAAAAAATTTTGCAAGCAAGTTTACAAAATAATTTGCAGGAAATAATAATATATTATGAAAAACACGAGTTACAGCGTAGACAACGCGCACGCAAAGCGCGGAATAACCGTTTTTTTGCGCGAAACCTTCGGCGAAAAGCCGCCCGTCATCGCCTGCATAGGCACGGACGCGGTTATAGGCGACAGTTTAGGACCTTTGGTGGGTAGTTTTTGCGAGGATAAACTTAGAGGCAAGCCCTTCGTTTACGGCACTTTTTCGCATCCCGTTACGGCTATGGAAGTAGAGCCGCTCGTAAAATTTTTGAAAACCGTTCATCCCGACGAGAAAATTCTCGCGATAGACGCCGCCGTCGGCAGTGAAGAAGAGATAGGCACGGTTAAAATGAGCGACAAACCGCTTAAACCCGGCGCGGGAGTGGATAAAAACTTACGGTCTATCGGCGACGCCAACGTAATAGCGGTAGTTGCGGCGCGATCTAACACGGGTTCGCTCGCCGCGGTGAGGTTATCGCGGGTATACGAGGCGGCAAAAGTAATAGCCGACGGAATTTGCGACTATTATTCACAAGTTAAGTGAGATATATACACCGCCGAGTAAAGCAAACCGCTCTGCACTTTTTCTTTTCCGCTATATTTTTTGCCATTGCGTCAATGCCGAGTGAGCAAACTTGCTTGCTCAACATTGACGGGATGACACAAAAAGTCAACTGTCATTGCGTCAATGCCGAGTGAGCAAACTTGCTTGCAATGGTTTGCGAGCGACGGTATTCATAAAACGATAGGCGTTTTTATCAAAAACGCTAAAAACCGTCAGGTTTTTGTAAGGCGTTAGCCTTTATCGTTGAATAGGGTAAAAGCGACCGCGGCAATCCCCCTGAACAACTTGCGCTGTATATGTTTCGTACTTTATTCCAAGGGATCGCCACGCTTGCGCTCGCGATGACACGGAAATTCAACTGTCTTTGCGAG
>CAVLAV010000360.1:0-2384 GCA_963660735.1 bacterium | reverse complement strand
GTATTGTATCGCCTTGAAAAGCGATGCGGGAATTTTGGCGTACTCGGTTACGGTAAGTCTTTTACCGTCGAGTTTTTCGGGCGCGTAAAAGCCATAAGTACCGCTGTCAGACGCGATGTTAAACCTGAAATTTGCGTAAGTTTCCGCAGAATACCAAGTCGCACTCGTGTTTTTCAACGCGTTTTTAGTGCGGCGTATCTGCAAGCCGAGCCAACCGCCGCTTTGAGTTTTTTGTTTTGCGTCCGTATCGGGCGTGCCGACGAAAATATCGCACAATTTATAATCGAGAATAAAGTCGTCGTATTGATGAGCCGAACCGAAGAACGATCTTTCGGAAAGTCCCTGATATACGAGTTTACCGTTTTCTACGAGCATTTTGCCCGCGTCGCCCGCGTAAGCGTAGAAATCTTCGTAACCCTCGTTGCCGAAAAAGTCGTTGGAGAAGTTATGCGTTACGGATTTGGTTACGGGTACGAAATATTCGGTGTTGTTTACGAGTACGTTATCAAGTTGAATTACGCCCGAATTATCCTTCGTCGCGACGAAACCGAAATAGCCGTTAAAATCGTTTATCAAATCGAAATCGCCGCTTAATTTTTCGCCGTTTTCGGTTACGGTAAGCGCGCCGTTTTTATTGACGGAAAGAGTTATGTTTTTATCCTTACCCGCCTCGCCTTTAAACTCGACCGTATTCGCCGCGGAAAGATTTTCCTTGCCGTTTTCGCCGTATTTAACGAGTTTACCGCCGCTTTTATTCATTACGAACGCGTAACTGCCTTTAAGCGGGTCGGTATCTCTATCTTTAAGACCTAAAAAGAATGCTAATTCGTCGGCGTCGGCGGCAAAATTAACTACGAAACTTGCGTTGACCGATTCCAAATCGGTGATAATACTTTCGTCGTTTTTGAGCGCGGTTGCGGAAACCATTCTGTCGCCCGTCTTTGCCGAGGTTATTTCGAGTTTGTTGTTATCGTATAAATTATAACCGTCGGTTGCGCCGCGTTTGTACTTTTTAAAGTTTTCGTTTAAAATGGTGGAAGTGAAAGTTTCGCAAATATCTACGTCCTCGCCATCGGAGTTCTTGCCTACCACACGGAAATCGTCTATATAAGGCGTACCGTCGCCCATACCCACTAAAACGAACGCGTTTTTAAACGATCTACCCTCTACGCCCCACTCTACGGGGATAAAATTATCGGAATAATCGTCGTCGCGTAAAGCAAGATAAATTTTCGCTTTTTCGTCGCTCTCGGGTACTATTTTCACTTTGAGCCACTCGCCTACAACGTCATTTGCGGGCAAGCCGAGTATATCGGCGTAAGATTTGGTATTTCTTGCAAGCGTTCCGCTCTGCACTTGTCTTACTTGCGCAAGGCTCGATTTAGTGAGCATAAACGGGTTTTGACCGGGGTAAACGAAACCTTCCCATAAAGGAGTAATGAAAGTTTCAAAATTATCGGTCGCGGCAAAGTTTATAGTAAGCCAACCGTTGTTATCGACGCTATCGAGTTTATAAGCAAGTTCCACGAAGGAAATATCGCTTATTCTTTCCGCCGTGCCGAGCCAGATTTTGGTGGCGTTTGCGGATTTGTCGATATGCACGCAGGTATTTTGCGCGCCCGCTTGCTTTATTGAGGGGTTAGTCGCGTCCGAGGTAGTTACCGTCCATTTTTTATCGTCGTAAGAATTTTCGTACTTTACGTCGTTAAAACTATCCTCTACGGCAACGGTCGTGGTACTGCTCGCGTTTGCGGCGATATTAACGCCGCTGCAAGCGGTTACGGCAAGCGCCGCGGTTAAAGCCAAAAACTTGTTGAATTTTTTCATAAAATCGTTTTCCTCCTGAAATTTGATTTATTAAAAGCCGAATTCGTCGGACAGTTTATCTATTCCTTTACGCATTAAAATGAGTATGGGCGTTGCGACCACCGCAAAACACCAACCTATGCAGGTTGCCCATTCGGGGTTCGCGCTGCTACCCTTTATCTGACTGTTTATGATATACGCTATCGTTATAGACGAGTTATCCGGTCCGCCGCCCGTGAGCATTTGCACCTGAATAAACAGCGAGAATATAACGCTTACGCAACCGAGCAAAGATACGGCTATCGTAGGCCACATCATAGGCACGATAAGCAGAAAAAGTTCCTGCCGCATATTTACGCCCTCTAATCTGCCGTACTCTATTACGTCGGTGGAAATGTTTGCCATTGCGCCGCCGTAGATAAGTATGTTATAGCCGATACCTACCCACAAACAGTAAAGCATTACGAGCGAATACGCGTACCGTTTATCGTTAAACCAGATAGGAATATTGTTATCGGGCACGCCGAGAAGTTGTAAAAGTTTGTTGATAGGTCCGAGTTCGCTGTCGAACATATATT
>CAVLAV010000359.1:0-2386 GCA_963660735.1 bacterium | reverse complement strand
GGTAAATAGATGGCAAAAAAAGGCTTTATCGCTAAAATTATAGAAGGACCGGAAAGGTCGGAAACTTACGCGCGTTCAACTCTCCCCACCAACCGTTGGGAACTCGGGTGGGACGTATTCAAAACCAACAAGGGCAAACTTTTCGGACTTAACCTTCTGACTTTATTGTTTTGTTTGCCGCTCGTCGCGCTTTTCGTAATGCGTTACGTGCTAAAAACCGTGGATATCGCCATTTTCCCGTTTACGCAAAATATGGGCGTTGGGTATCCCGCCTATCCCGCGACTTCGGGTTTGCAGGCACAACTCGCGCTTAACGTAAACCTGGAATTTTTTAAATTCGTTATAATCGGCGTCGCCTTTCTTGCGGTTGCGATTTCGGGCGGATTTTACGTTATGCGTAATATGGTCTGGGCGGAAGGCGTTATGGTTGCTTCCGACTTTTTCAAAGGCGTCAAGCAAAACTATTTCGTGGTGTTCTTTTCCTTGCTTTTTTACACGGTCATCATGGCGGCGTCGGTTTTGTCGCTTAATATGTCGTCCGTGTTGATCGCGACGGGTAGCGGAATAAAATGGCTTTTAGTCGTCGCGCAAGTGCTTACCTACGTAATTATGGCTATTGCCACGATGATGATTTTTTATATGATTACGCTCGGTATCACCTACAAGTTGAGTTTCGGCGCGCTTATTCGCAACTCGTTTATTCTCTCTATCGCGCTCGTGCCTACCAATGTGTTTTTCATAGCCTTTTCGGCGGTATGGTTTTTACTTTTATTGCTCGGCAAGGTTATGCCGCTTTTCCTCATTATCGGCATATTCATAGTGCTTATCTGGGGTGTTTCGCTGTTTATGCTCGTCTGGACGGACTATTCCAACTGGGTGTTCGATACCTACGTAAACGACAAAGTGCCGGGTGCGAAGAAAAACAGAGGTATTTACAAACCTGCCGCAACCGATAATACGGAGGACGAAAACGCAGTTATCGAGCGTTCCAAACTTACTTCTCGCCCGATAAAGCCCATTACCGATACGGAAGTCGAAATATACGAACTCCCCACGAGTTTCTCTCGCGCGGACTTGCAAAAACTCGAAGAAACCAAAGAGGCTATGCGCCGCGACAGCGACAAGTACGCCGAAGAGCATAAAAACGACGTCGCACCCACGATAGACGAACTTATGGGCGACGACGAAACCGAAGATAAAAAGTCGGACGATGAAAAAGAATAATTCGGCTTACGCCGCGCTCGCGCCGTTTTACGAACGACTCGCTACCGAAGATTATTCGGGGTGGGGCGACTTTGCCGCAGAACTTATCGAAAAGTACGCCGTAAGTAAGAAAGGCGCGGACGCCGCTTGCGGTAGCGGGTACTTTACGAGGTTTTTCAAAAAACGCGGTTACGACGTTTACGGTTGCGATATAAGCGGCGAAATGCTTACTCAAGCGGCTAAACTCGCCGCCGAAGAAGGCGTAAACGCAAAATTTATTCAGCAGGATCTGTCTAAATTCAAAAGTACGGAAAAATTAGGTTTCGTAACCGTTATCAACGACGGATTTAATTACCTCGACGGCGAAAAACTTAAAAAGGCGTTTAAAGCGATAAGATCGTCGCTCGATGCGGGCGGCGCGCTTATTTTCGATATATCGTCGGAATATAAATTGCGAACCGTAATCGGCAATAACGTGTTTTGTTACGACGGCGACGACGTTTCCTATGTATGGTTTAACACTCTGAATAGCGAAAGCGTTACTATGGAACTGTCGATTTTTGAGAAAAAGGGCAACCTTTACGAAAAGCGCGAGGAAACGCACACGCAATATATTCACGGCAAGGACTTTATTATTAACTCGCTAAAAGAGTGCGGGTTCGGGGTCGAACTCGTATGCGGCGCGCTTGGAGACGAACTTACCGATAAAAGCGAACGCATAGTTTTCGTTGCAGTTAAAGAGTGATTTTATGGGTAAAATTTATAAAACTTTAATTTGCGGCGGGCGAATATCGCTCACCGTTTTGGAAACTACGGATATAGTAAACGCCGCCGTAAATTATCATAAACTTTCGCCCGTCTGCGCCGCCGCGCTCGGCAGAACGCTTACGGCAACGGCGTTTATGTGTTCTAATCTGAAAGACGAAAACGAAAAGTTGTCCGTAACGATTAATGGTGGAGGCTTGGGCGGACAAATAGTTACCGCGGGCGACGGACGGATGCGAGTACGCGGCAGTATACAAAATCCGCGCGTAGATATACCGCTGAAACCGAACGGAAAGTTGGACGTAAGCGCGGTGGTGGGTAATAACGGCTATATTACTGTCGTGAAAAATCTCGGTCTTAAAGAACCTTACGTTGGCAGATGTAAACTCGTCAGCGGCGAAATAGCGGAAGACATAAC
>CAVLAV010000358.1:0-2398 GCA_963660735.1 bacterium | reverse complement strand
ACTTTACGACTTACACTTTTTTTTTTTTTTTTTTTGGGTTGGATCGTATCAGAAAAGCACTTGCTGTCAAGGGAAAAAATTATCGCGTAAAACATTAAACGGGAAAATTAAAACGCAATATTTTTTTCTCTTTCCTTGACAGACTGCGTTGCTTTCCCGATTGAGTTCGGGGTGTCGAAAGAAAAAAGACAAATCGACAAAAAAAGTTTCAAATATATCGCTTTGCGGTTTCAATACTGCCTGTATCCGTTCACGTTCGGAATTTATAGACGGACAAATTCGATACAAATTCGGCACGCCGTGGTTCTGGCTATTGAATAATTGCAGGTTTATACTTGAAACAAAAAAAATAGAAAAGGAGCAATCGAAATGAAAAATTGTGTAATTTACGCCCGCTATTCAAGTGAGCGACAAACCGAGCAATCCATCGAAGGGCAGTTGCGAATATGCAACGATTTTGCAAAACAAAACGGATTGCAAGTCCTCGATACTTATATCGACAGGGCTATGACGGGAACAAACGACAATCGTCCCGCGTTTCAACAAATGCTGAAAGACGCCGAAAAACCCGTTATGTGGGATATCGTTCTTGTTTATGCTATCGACCGTTTCGGTAGAAATTCTATCGAAATCGCCGTCAACAAGCAAAAACTGAAAAAGAACAAGAAAATGCTTATATCTGCCACGCAAAGAATGAGCGAAAATATCGATGGAACGAAAAACCTCGACGGTATCATACTCGAAAATATGTATATCGGGTTGGCTGAATACTATTCCGCCGAACTTTCGCAAAAAATACGCCGCGGTTTGCACGAAAGCCGTCAAAAAGGATTTTGTAGCGGCGGCAGACCGCCATACGGTTATTACTATAAGGATAAACGAGTTTTCATAAACGAAGAACAGGCAAACGTTGTCAGATATATTTTCAAAGAGTATTTTTCGGGTAAAATCGTAAGAGAGATTATAAACGACCTTACCGAACAAGGAATTTTGTATCGCGGAAAACCGTTTGCCGAAAATACTATTTACAACTTTCTTCGATTAGAAAAATATGTAGGTATCGCAAGGTACGACGACGGAGTTTATGACAATATCTACCCGCAAATTGTAGACAAAGAAGTTTTCGACGGCGTTCAAGCAATTCTTGCGGCAAACAAAATCGGCTCGCGTAGCCCTGAATCGCTTTTCCTGTTAAGAAACAAAATCACTTGCGGCTGTTGCGGCACTCATTATCAAGGAGATAGCGGCACGAGCAAAAACGGAACGAAATTTTACTACTACAAATGTATGGGCAGAAAGAAAAAGCATATTTGCCACGCTTCCGTCTTGAAAAAAGATGAATTTGAGAATTTAATTCTGGAAATCATTATTAAAGTTTTCGGTACTGAAAGTCGTATAAATTATCTTGCCGATTGCGTAATGGCTGTTTATAACGATAAGTTAAAAGAGCATTCCGCCGTCGATTTACTGAAACGCGACCGCGACGAAGTACAAAAAGCACTCGATAACATTATGCGAGCCATCGAGCAAGGTATTATAAACGAAACCACTCAACGCCGTATGAAAGAGTTGGAAGAACGCAAACAAACGCTTAACGATAAAATTGTAATCGCACAATATGGTGAAAGCCAAAGATTGACGAAACAGGAAGTCGTTGAATATCTGACGCACTCATTGCGACAAGAACCGCGTTTCTTACTTCATATTCTCGTTAAAAGTATTATCGTATATGACGATAAAATCGAGATATATTTCAACTTCACGGAACGCAAAAATCCCGACGATTCGGACGACACCGATAGTCGGGATAATAATTACGTTAATTGTTCGGACATCTTACCAATGTGTCCACCAAACGCAAATAATACGAACCTTGAAGTTTTGGGGTTCGTATTATTTTTTGCAAAAGACTTCTTTGGAGTCAAAATACAAAGATGAATATTAAAACGGACAGCCGGGCGAATAAAACCGCTCGGCTTTTTCTATACCCGAAACTAAACGCATTTACGGAAAATACGAGAAAAAACCACTTTTTCAAAAGGCTTTACCGAGAATTGCTCCGATTTATCGCCTTTCGTCATTTTCGTTGTAGCACAGTAAAAATCGGAAGTCAACGGGAAAAATCGTTGCTGAGGACTTTAATAATACCAAGAGTCAGACTCGATTATGAGTTTGGCTCTTTTTTCATTTACGCAACAATTTTGTCCTTTTCGTTGACTTCCGGGATTGCGACTTTAACTCGCAGGGACATTTGCTTTTTCCGGTGCTACCCCGTTTATGCCGAAAGGCGAAAAATAAATCGGAGGATATTTCAACCCCAGTAGAACAAAAGAAGTAAGGGGAAAGTGGCAATAGAAATATCGGCGCGGGAGGATTAAATATAGATAGAGACGGCTAT